>JBNKOQ010000060.1:0-12904 GCA_050294735.1 Roseibium sp.
GATTACCGGCTGTGAGGGATATGTGGAATCGGCTGCGATCGGTCTGCTTGCTGGACGCTTTCTTGCGGCAGAGGCCCATGGCCGCGCAGCGACACCTCCGCCGGAAACAACGGCCTTTGGTGCTTTGCTGGGCCATATCACCGGGGGGCATCTCATCGATTCCAATGGCGGGAAACGGTCTTTCCAGCCGATGAATGTCAATTTCGGCCTGTTTCCTCCGATTGAGGCTCCCAAGACCGATGATGAAGGCAAGCGGCTGAAGGGCAAAGACAAGACACGGGCCAAGAAACTGGCCATGACCCGCCGCGCAAAAGCCGACTTCGAGAACTGGTTTTCACAACTGGCTCCAGCCACAGCTGCCGAATAACGCCGGTTCGCAAAAATGAAACAGCCCCCGCCCGGGAAAGCGAACGGGGGCTGTGTCCAACAAAGGCGGTTTCAGGCGGAGCGTTTTGCGCTCATTTCGGCCCCTTCCGCGGCGGCGAGCAGCCCGGCATTCGGGTTCTCCTCCTGCGTGTCCTGCGCCAGATAGGTGGTGGAGGACGGGAACGCGAAATCCGTCCCGCAACTGTGCACGATCTCCATGAATTTCAGCAGCATGTCTTCCTGAAACTCCAGAAACACGTTGCGATCCGACGTCAGCGCATAGGCATAGACCTCGACATCGAGGGAATAGGTGCCAAGCTCGACGAACCGGACCCGCAGCGGGCTTTCGGCGATCATCTCGTGATTTTCCAGCAAAGTGCGAATCCGCTCGATCACCTCGCGCAGCTGTGCCTCTGTCGTTTCGTAGCGAAGCGTCAGCATATGGCGGAAGTGATATTGGTCCCGGCGGCTGAAATTGATGATCTTGCGTTTGGCCAGATCGGCGTTTGAAACGGTAATGATCGTCCGGTCAAGCGCACGGATCCGGGTTGACCGCAAACCGATGGTTTCGATTGTTCCGGCCAGATCGTCGAACTGGCAGAACTCGCCGACGCGAACCATCCGGTCGGCATAAAGAATGATCCCCCCGATCAGGTTTTCAAGCGTCGGCTGCGCCGCCAGAGCGACCGCCAGACCACCAACCCCGAGACCGGCGACAACCCCGTAGACCGGGATGCCAATCTGCGTGGCACCATACCCCGCGATGAGAACCGCCGCAGCAAGACCAACCAACCTGAAACCGGTCAGCAACAGGCTGGAATCGAGCGAATTGGCTGTGCTCCCAGGGTTCTTGATGATCCAGACGGACAGCAGCTCAATCAGCCGGTAGACGAACCAGCCGAACGACGTCCACGTCACGGCTGTCGCGATCGTGCCGACGGCCACCATGACGTCTCCGGTGATGTTGATCTGCTCTTCGGTCAGATAACGGAAGAGCGTGATAATTACGATCATCACAAGCGGCGGCAGCAACCCGCGTGCCCGGCGCCGGAACTCGGACAAAGGCACCGCGCGAAGACGCCAGCGGCGGAACAAGAGAACCGGGATGAGGACAGCGGCCAATGACAGGAGCCCGAGTGCGATCCATTGCCAATAGGCCTGGGAAAAGACTTGTTCGCCGAGCCATGCGGGCCCGGCCTCGATCACACTGTACCATTTGGGGGCAATCAGGTTTCCTGGCGTATAGATGTAGTAAGCATAGAGGTCATCTCCAGTGTCGGCGCGCGAGGGAAAGGACTTGATCAGCTCGTAATCTTCCGGGATGTTGTCGACTGTCGCCCTGGTAATCAGATAGCGACTGTCCGCCCCCGGAACTTCCGTTCTCTCAAAGACAATATCCGTTCCCGGAACCTTCCAGCGTTTCGGCAGCTCGGCAATGGCCTTGGAGTTCAGAAACGACCCAGCCGCCTTGCCTGGAATATTCGCCATCTGCGGCAGATAGATCCGATCCAGGATTTCCTGGAACTGCAGCACAATCTCAAGACTGGCCCGTTCCCGGGCTGTTTCCGGTATGCCTGACAGATCGAAAATGCCCTTTGCCTTTTCAAACAGGGCGCGAACGATCATCAATTGTTGCTGCTGCTCATCTGTCAGAAACCGGTTACCGCTGTCCTGAAACTCGGCACGTGTGGATCGCCAGACCTGGTCGGCCTCGTTCATCAGCAGCAGAAAACTCTCCAGCGCAGCGCGCGGGCTGCTGGTATCCGGAGGTGCCAGCGGATTTTCCCTGAGGTACTTCTCAATATCGAATTCGGCCTGGCTTATGATTTCGTCGTCGGTCATCTGCCCGGCGGCTTGCGGAGCAGGGTCAGTGGTCTGAGCAAGAGCGGAACAACCTGGCCCCCAAAGGCCAGCGAACGTCAAACCCAATGCCAGTGTCGCGGCAGAAAAAAAGCCGCGAACCGCATCCGCAATCCCAACTCTCGTCATCATCACCCTATCCCCCGATGCCACATCAATGGCTCATCTCAACCCACCTGGAGAAGGCATATCAGGGAAACTTGAATCCGAGGTTACGTACAGATTTTGTGCAACTACGGTATTTTGTAGACTGGCGGCATGATCTGTTCACTAAAGAACAGCACCGGACTTTCTCGCAGCCCGCCATAAAATCCACTGCCGGCGCAGTTGTGAGATCTCAATCGGCATTTTCAGCGGATCGTGGCCGGGTTTCTCCATTTTCAGAAGAAAGGGCTCGACCAGCGAAAGCGGCAAAAACGCAGGTGCCACGTGAGCAGGAATTGCAGATACCATTGAGCGTATGCGGCCTAGGTGATGGCGCACATGCGCCCTGAGTTCTGCCAGCGCGGCCTTCAGCTCAGGCGTCGTTTCGCCTTTCAACACTGTTGCCGGGTCAACACCGTGCCTGGCCAGAAGATCGGCCGGCAGATACATCTGTCCCCGTGCAGCATGCCAGGGCAATGCCCGCATCAAACCGCAGAGCCCGTAGGCAACACCTGCGTGCCCTGAACAGTCCGCGGTTCCAGGATCTTCGCCATTGTTGAGCACAATACTGCCGAGTTGAATGAGAGCCGACGCGGTTTCACCGCAATACCCTTCCAGGTCCTGCAAGCTGGGCATGGGATCATCATAAAGGTCGAAAATCCGGGCTTCCACCATTGCCGTCAGCGCCGCCTTCGGCAAATGGTAACGCTCGGTCGTCTCCGCAAGCGCCGCCGCAACGGGATTGGCCGCAGCCGCTCCATGTTCAGTGCCGCCGAGAAAGTCCCGCCACCATTGAAGTCGCACCTCACCTGGCAAGGGATCACTGACAACGTCACGGACACGGGCAATTTCGGCGTTAAAGGCGTAAAGAGCCAGAAGGCCCGGTCGAACATCCTCTGCCGCGAAGAGCGCCGCCAGATAGCGGTCCCGGTCCTGGGCGTAAACAAGATCGCCCGCGTGATCGAAATTGGAACTCATGACTGCCCGCGCTGCCCTCAAGGCTTTAGAGCGAAATTCGCCGTTGTTGAATCAGCTGCCTTTGGCAACGACGAATAGATTTGCTCGCTGTTTTAAGGAGATAGAGCCTTCTCACCCGTTGGACAGATCGCAAAGCAAACTGGACCACACGGGAATGCTCTAGTCTACGGCCAGCAGCGCGGCCGCGACAGCCCGCTCTTCCGACAACATGACATTGAAGGTTCTCACAGCTGCCCCGGTCGACATGCTGTCCACAATGATCTCCGCGTCCCGGAAAATCTGCTTCAGCTCCATCGGCAAGGGGCGCAGATCCGGCCCCGTGCCGACCAGCAGAACCTCCAGATCCGCCCGCTCTTCAAGAACCCGGGCAAAGGCATCCGGATTAAGATCGTCAAAGACTGCTGGCGTCCAGCCGTAGATGCCGCTCGGCACGCACAGGATCGAGCCCAGGTGGGACATGCCGGCAAACCGAAACCCGCCGTTGCCATAGGCATCCAGCGGGGCTCGTCCGGGAAAATGCGCGTCGCGAATTTCCATGTTTAACCCTAGGCCGCCGAAGCAGCGCCTGCATCTCCCTCAGAGGCAGAATCTTCACCATCAGGCGTTTTGCCGTCCCGGCGCAGATTGAAGAGGATGAGGAAGGGAGCTGCCAGGAAGATTGACGAATAGGTGCCGATCACAACACCGAAAATCATTGCCAGCGTGAAGGAGCGGATCACCTCACCGCCAAAGATCCAAAGCGCAATCAGGGCCAGCAGTGTCGTGACTGATGTCAATGTCGTCCGCGACAGAGTTTCGTTGATGGACCGGTCCAGCACCTCCGTCAGCGACAGCTTCTTGTAGCGGCGCAGATTTTCACGGATGCGATCATAGACCACCACCGTATCATTGAGCGAATACCCGATGATGGTCAGAACCGCCGCAATGGACGACAGCGAAAAGTCCAGCTGCAGGATCACGAACAGGCCCACGGTGACAATCACATCGTTGGCGGTGGTCAGGATCGCTCCGATGGCGAACTGCCATTCGAAACGGAACCAGATGTAGAGCAGGATCGCAAACAGCGATACGGCGACCGCGATCGCACCTGCCCTCGCCAGTTCACCGGAAACCCTTGGACCGACAACTTCAGTGCGGCGGAATTCCACATTGTCGTTCTCGAAGGCCGCACGGATTTTCCCGACCACAGCCTGCTGGGCGACTTCACCGCCTGGCTGTTCTTCGATGCGGACCAGAACCTCTTCTGGCGAACCGAATTCCTGCACCTGGACATCGCCCAGGTTCAGGGAGCCGATTTCGGAACGGATGGCCGCGACATCTGCCGGACCATCGGTCTTCATTTCGATGATGGTGCCGCCCTTGAAATCGATACCGTAGTTCAGCCCGACGGTTACGAACAGGGCGATGGAGGCGATGGCCAGAGCAATGGACAGCGGAAAGCTGACCTTGCGAAGCCACATGAAGCGGAATTTCGTGTCATCCGGAACAAGTCGGAGCAATGCCATGTCTTCTTCTCCGGATCAAATAGGGAGTTTGGATGGCCGGCGGCGGCGCACCCAAAGGGCGACCAGCAAACGGCTGAAGGTGAAAGCGGAAAACACCGTGGTGAAAATCCCGATCGCCAGCGTCACGGCAAAGCCGCGAACCGGGCCGGAGCCCAGCTGGAACAGGATCAACGCCGCGATCAGCGTGGTCACATTGGCATCGAGGATCGTGCCAAGCGCCCGCTTGTAGCCCGCATCGATAGCCGAAATGGCAGACCGCCCTGCCCGGGCCTCCTCACGGATACGCTCGAAAATCAGCACGTTGGCATCCACCGCCATACCGATTGTCAGCACGATGCCGGCAATGCCCGGCAGCGTCAGCGTTGCCTGCAGCACGGTCAACGCCCCGAAGATCAGGAAGATGTTCGCTCCAAGCGCGATATCGGCAATGACACCGAAACGGCCATAGGCAAGCAGCATGAAGATGATCACGGCAGCACCGGCAATGACGGAAGCCAGCTTACCGGCCTCGATGGAATCGGCTCCAAGCCCCGGTCCGATGGACCGTTCCTCAATGACCGTGAGCTTGGCCGGCAAGGCACCCGCGCGCAGAAGCACGGCCAGGTCATTTGCTCCGTCGACAGTGAAGTTTCCGGAAATCTGACCGGATCCACCGGTAATCGGTTCCCGGATCACCGGGGCGGAAATCACTTCGTCATCAAGCACGATGGCGAAGGGGCGTCCGACGTTCTTCTGGGTCACCACGGAGAACTTGCGCGCACCGGAGGTGTTGAAGCGGAAATTCACGACCGGCTCGTTGTTACGCTGATCGAAGCTGACCTGCGCGTCCACCAGATCCTCACCGGTGAGGAGCGGCGTTTCTTCCAGAAGATAGGGAATGGGCGGATCGTCCACCGACATCATGACCACAGTTCCGGCAGGCGGGCGGGTTTGCATCGCCTGCTCCCCGGACATAGACGTATTGACCATGTGGAACGTCAACTGTGCGGTCTGCCCGACCAGATCCTTCAAGCGCTCCGGATCGTTTTCGCCCGGCGCTTCCACAAGAATACGGTCAGATCCCTGACGCTGAATGTTGGGCTCAGTTGTGCCCAGTTCATCGACGCGGCGCCGGATCACTTCGATTGACTGTTCGACAATCGACTGCATCCGCTGCGACAGGCCATCAGGAGTATAGGTGAAGTGAACCAAGCCGTCATCGGAGACCGTCATCTCGAACTCGTTGACCTGCTGGCCGCCGAAAACCGAAGAAACAAGCGGGTTCACCAGTTTGGACAAGCGCTCACGCGCGTCGTCCAGCCTGTCGAGATCGCGGATACGGACCTGCGCCGACTCGCCCTGCACCCCGAGCCCCGTGTAACCGATGCGCGGCTGCTCGCGCAGCGAAGTCCGGATATCTCCCAGCAGCGTTTTGAAGCGCTTCTGGATGTAATCCTTCTTGTCTATCTCATAAAGCAGATAGGCTCCGCCCTGAAGGTCCAGCCCCAGAACCATCTGGCTCTTGGGAACAAAGTCAGGCCAGCTCTGGAGAGTCTTGGCGGAAAAGAAGTTCGGCAGTGTCGTTACGACACCGGCGGCGACCACAAGGGCGATCAGCACGATCTTCCAGCGGGCAAAATAAAGCATGACGAAAGCCTGTCTTGGGAAGCCAGGCCGGAAATCCGGCCCGGCGCAGGAGCATAATTCCTCGAAAGGATGAAAGCGTTATGCGCCTTCCTTGGCCGGTTCCGACTTGGAGCGAACTTCCTGAATCATGGAACGTACGATCCGGACTTTCACGCCTTCAGCCAGCTCAACCTGAAGCTCGGCGTCGTCAACAACCTTGGAAACCTTCGCGATAAGGCCACCTGTCGTAACGATCGTATCACCACGCCGCAGGTTCGACACCATTTCCTGATGCTGCTTCATGCGCTGGCGCTGAGGTCTGATGATCAGGAAATACATGATCACAAAGATCAGCACGAAGGGCAGGAACTGGGAAATCATTCCAATGTCCAGAGGGCTGCCGCTTTGCGCGTAGGCTGGTGTAATAAACATTCAATTCTCCTCAAGGGCCGTTCTCGCAAGAACCTGATTTGGGCTCTCATGCGTAAAACGCCAAATTCCAGTGGCCGGACTATACCGGCGGCGCCACGGTTTTCAAGTAAAGCAAACGGTTTCTACCGTACCGCTTTGCGAATAAGCGGCGTTTTCCAGATGGATTGCCCGTGTTACTCGTCTTGGACGCGCTGTCAAACCCCAAAGTGGGGCCAAGATCAAAGGTTACAAGAGCAAATGTCCGAGCGATCCGAGCTTGCCACACTGAACGATAAACTCGATTCCCTCATCAGCCTGGTTGCAAGGGCTGTCCCGCCGGTGCCGTCCACTCCGGATTTTCAGGCTGCTGAGGCCTTTGTCTGGTCGCCCAATCCTGGGGAGTTGGTTCCAGTCACCAAGGTCAACAGGGTCGACATTGCCCTGCTTTGCTCCGTCGCCCGCGTCCGCGACCTGTTGCTCGATAACACCCGCCGGTTCGCCAGCGGACTACCGGCAAACAATGCCCTGCTTTGGGGCGCCCGCGGCATGGGCAAATCGTCGCTGGTGAAAGCCGCTCACGCGGCGATAAACACCGAACTGGCCGGAAGCGATTTGAAACTGGTGGAAATCCATAGGGAGGACATTGAAAGCCTGCCAGCCCTGATGAAGCAGATCAAGGACGCTTCACAGCGTTTCATTGTCTTCTGCGACGATCTCAGCTTCGACCATGACGACACCTCCTACAAATCGTTGAAGGCTGTCCTGGAAGGCGGCATCGAGGGCCGCCCGGAGAACGTCATCTTCTATGCCACCTCGAACCGCAGACACCTGCTGCCGAGGGACATGATGGAAAACGAGCGCTCAACCGCGATCAATCCCTCGGAAGCGGTTGAGGAAAAGGTCTCGCTGTCGGACAGGTTCGGCCTTTGGCTCGGGTTCCACAAATGCAGCCAGGACGATTACCTGGAAATGGTAAAAGGCTATGTCGCCTATCATGGCCTGACGATTGAGGACGACGCGCTCCGTCACCAGGCTTTGGAATGGGCGACGACACGTGGCAGCCGCTCTGGCCGCGTGGCTTCACAGTTCATTCAGGATCTGGCGGGACGTCTTGGGAAAACATTGGACTGACAACAAAAAGGCCCCGAGAAACCGGGGCCTTTGAATGTTTGACGTGCCGTGGATCAGCTCTTTGGCAAATAAGCCAGCGGATCGACCGGCTTGTTGCCGCGGCGCAGCTCGAAGTGAACTTGCGGCTGTGACACCGACCCGGATGCGCCTGCCAGGCCAACAACATCGCCGCGCGATACCGTATCGCCGCGCTTCACATTCAGTTTCGAGTTATGAGCATAGGCTGACACCCAGCCGTTCTCATGGCGGAGAAGCACGAGGTTGCCGTAACCTTTCAGCTCGTTGCCCGAATAGATCACGGTGCCATCGTCGGCAGCCTTGACCGGTGTTCCTTCCGGCACCGCCAGATTGACCCCGTCATTCCGTGTACCGCCTGGCTTGGTTCCGAACTCGGAGATGATCCGGCCGCGAACCGGCCAGCGGAAGCTTGGTCCCGAATCTTCAGCCGGAGCCACACTGGCGACAATTTGCGGACGTTCGATCGGCTTGGTCGGGCGTGCTTCAGAGCCTGTGACCGCAGGAGCCGTTACAGCAGTTGAAACCGACCGCGTCGCAGACGAGTGTTTCGGCATAGCCTGCGGTGTCGGCACCGAACCGCTTACCGATGCCACCCGCCGCGGAGTTCCCGATGTTGCACGCCCGGAAGCCGGTTTTGACTTCGGAGACGCACTGATCCGGATCGGCGTAGCGTCACTCACCACAGCCGCATTACGGACTTCCGCAAAGCTCGGCTGATAATGAGGTTTGTGCTCAGGCAGCGGCGCACCAATGGTGGCCACTTCTGCCGGTCGAACGGAACCGGTTACAATGTCCTCATCCGACCGAATCCGGGGCAGCTGCGCCGGCTTTGCAGGGCTTGGGACAGAACGGCCTGTACGGGTGTTATCGGCATAAACATAAGTAGGAATGATGATCGTTTGGCCGGGACGAACCTGGGCAGGGTCCTCAATTCCATTGACCGCCACGATTGCATTTTCCGGAACGCCATAGCGGCGCGACAGGGATTTCACGCTATCCCCGGAACGGACAGGAATGCGGGTTCCACCTGTTGCCGTCCAGCCCCGCCAGCTATTCGACACCGTCGACGCCACTTCAGGCGCGGCTGCCGTCATCACCGGCGTTCGGGCCGCTGGGGTTCTGGCAACCGGATTGGACCGGGCAATCGACCGAGGCTTGGAAGCTGCAGGCACAGGAGCACTGATGCTGTTGCGGGTAATGGAGCCGGTCGTCACGGGTTGCCGGGACGCAGCCGGCAGGCCTGCAACAGTGCCTCCAGGCCCGTTCACAATATCTTCGTAAGTCGGCTGTTTGGATCCATTGGCAAGGATGGCGCGCTGATTGCTCGTCCCGCCAGTATATACTGGCGCCTCGCCAAATCGTTCAGTCGCGGCACTACACCCCGCCAGAACACCTGCCGTAATTGACACAAGAGCAACCCGTGAAATGAGGTCACTGCGGAGATTACGCGTCCGCTTGATCATCGCCCTACTCAAACCGATACTACAATGGTTGTTATGGTTAAGAGTAGAAACCAGTAAGGTTTACAAAGAACTAAGAGTGGGATTTAAATTCCCGCAAAAGAGCGGATGAACAACCGGTTCAGCTGCATCAGACTGGAAATTCGAGGTTAACCGCAAAGGCAAACGGCATGAAACACCCGGTCAGATAAACACGCCTAGCTGCATTCCCGTGCAATGACGGTGCAGTCTGAATCCCGGAAATAGGTACAGTTTCCCTCAGTCATAACGGCGCTGCAGCTTCCACCATCGTTGTATGAACCACCGCCGGCAACAGAGCTTCCCTTTTCATAGAGAAACAAAGCCAGGATCAACGGCCAGCACGCGGTGAAACCATAAACAGTCTTTCGTGCGGTGCCAGAATCCCGCCATAAAACCACAATCGCGACAGGCACCAGACAGAATACATAGAGCGGATGGGTGAAATTGATTCCCGCCACTAGAAATGCCACCGCGACCAAGGCAGTGATTCCAATTTTCCAGGTCCGGTCAAACAAAGCCCCCTTCCAGAGCGCATATAGGCCAACAGGAAAAAAGACCAGAAGCCATGCAATCAGGAGAGGCTTCCTGTTGACCCATGGCTCGCTCGGACCTGTGGCACCGGTCTCAGTCATTGCACGCCCTTTTCAAATATCTATCCTCGCAACCACCTGAAACGATCCCCTCGCCCCCGCTCCTTTGGAGTGGCAGCGCGTATTTGGTCAGTCCGCGGCACAATGCGACGCCGGCAAGGGCGGCAGGAAAAATGTTACATCGTCCGGCTTGCGTACAAGAACCTTGTCGCCAGCATCACACTGCGTGAAATAGAGGTCACTGCCGCCGGTCACAACAATGCCATCCTGCTTCTCCTCGACGAAGAAATCTCCGGCATCGCACTCTATACGGCAATGCAACCGAGGCCCTTCGGGGTCGCAAATGGCGTTTTCGGTCCAGATCGCACCGGGGGCATTTCGGGCGGAATCGCGCATCAGGACGCTCAGGCGAAGCACCAGCTTCGGCGTATCCGGATAGGGCTGAAACGGGCTATCCATTCCCAGGAGCTCTTGCTTATTGGGGAAATGACTGAGGGAAATCTCCGCCACTTTCTGGTCAGGGTGCTTTTTGAGATGCGCTGGCGCATAGACCCTGCCGTAACAGGACCGGTAACTGCTGAAATGATAATCGAGCGGCTGTTCAAGGGAATACGGAAAATCTGCGGCACGTGCAGGAAATTCAAGAGCCGCACTGATGGCGAATGCCGTTAGAACGAGACGCATTTTTGCTGAGAAAATCATGAATTCATTCCCAGATAGAGGTGTTTCACAGGAAGCAATCGGTTTGCGCATGCAGCCGCGGTGGATCGCGGAAAGACCGCTTAGCAGGAATGCCCAGGCTCGATGTCCGTATCAAGCGCCCGGAAGATCATCCTCGGACCGTTCTTCAGCTCAACCGCATAATTCAGCCCCGTGCTGTCGCGGCTCCACGTCCCGCTATCCTTGTCATGGGCGGCCTCGCAGCTCGTGCCCAGGTAATAGACGTCCTGGCCAGCGAGTATTCTCACCGTGAACCTGTCAGCACCGGCTTCGAATCCGTATTTGTCAGAGAGAGAGCGGAACACATATCCGTTCGGATTGGACTCGATTTGATAGAGAAAACCGTCGCTACCGATAGCAATGAATTCAACGCCGTTGGCATAGGCCGGAAGTTCGGCGTCCCTCCACTCCGCTGCATGCGCTGGAAGAAAACCCAAAAGGGCGAAAAGGACTGAGGTAAAACGACAAAGCATGTTCCAACCTTCTGATCGACAAATGGCTGCGGCGCTCCTTAAGCACGCCCGCATTGGAACTTTTGCGTATTTATTCCCTAACGTAAACTGTAAATTGGCGGCAAAAAATCTAAAGCTGTTCGGCTTGCCCCGGCTTCAGACTGATCAGGCGAACCGCATCCAGCTCTTCCCGCCGCTCTCCGCCTTCCTGCCGGGTAACGCGGACAAGAGCCTGCAGTTGCCCCGCGGCACCGATCGGCGCGACCAGAATACCGTCCGGCGCCAGTTGTCTCAAAAGCACTTCTGGAATCTCGGGCACTGCTCCGGTCAGGACGATCCGGTCAAAAGGCGCTTTCTGCTTCATGCCTTCAAGACCATCGCCATGATGTGTGCGGACATTCGACAGCTTCAAAGCTGCAATCCGCTGTCCTGCCAGGTTTGCCAGGGTCCGGTATCTGTCAACGGTTTCGACCTCTCCGGCCACATGCGCAAGAACCGCGGCTTGATAGCCCGAACCGGTCCCCACCTCGAGCACCCTGTGGCTCGCGGTTAGCTGGAGAGCCTGAACGATACGGGCAACGAAAGACGGCGCGAGGACCGTTTGGCCGCACTCGATCGGCAGGGATGCATCCTCATAGGCCAGACCATGATGGACCGCAGCCAGAAAAAGCCGCCGCGGCACTCGTTCAATGGCGGATAAAACCGCCCTGTCGCCGATCCCCTGCCCCCGCAAGGTCAAGACGAGCTGGGCCCTGGCCTGCGCCTCGTCGGGGTCTACGACCCGGGGGTTTTCAGGAAGTTCCGGAGAGGAATGGCCAATCATACTTCAGGACCTTCCGGCTTCGACTCAGCCCAGTTCACCAGCTAGTTGGTCCAGCATATCATGTGCGGTCAAATCGATGCGCAATGGCGTTACGGAAATATATCCGTCGACGATGGCATGAAGATCGCTGTTTGGAAGCATGGATTGCCCCCGGTCCTGAAAGCCAAGCCAGTAGTAAGGGTAGCCCCGGCCGTCTTGCCGCTGTGAAATGGTCAGTCCCGATTGCTCGTGATGCCCCTGGACGGTCACCTTGGTTCCCTTGACCTCCTCCGCCGGGCAAGCCGGGAAGTTCACGTTGAGCAAGGTATGCTGGGCCATTGGGAAATCGATCAGCTTCCTGAACAGCCCAGGCGCGTGCGTTTCCGCCGTGCCATAATCAGGCTCACTGCCGACATCCCAGTCGTAAGCCTGCGATACGGCGATCGACCGGATGCCAAGGATAGATCCTTCCATGGCCCCAGCCACAGTTCCCGAATAAGTCACATCCTCAGCGAGATTCTGACCCCGGTTGATGCCAGACAGAATCAGATCCGGCATGGCCGGCAGAACCTTGCGGACCCCCATGATCACGCAGTCTGTCGGGGTTCCCCGCAAGGCGAAATGCCGCTCGGAAACCTGGCGCAACCGCAATGGGTCGCTCAGGGTCAGGGAGTGGGCAACACCACTTTGATCCGTTTCGGGAGCCACCACCCAAATATCGTCGGACAGGGATCTGGCGATCCGCTCCAGCGCCGTCAGCCCGCGGGCGTCGCGATCACAGGCCGGTGCGGTGGGCGCGGGCGGTGAAGAAGATGCCACTGGGCTTCTCCGCGGTGAGGGT
>JBNKOQ010000061.1:0-12903 GCA_050294735.1 Roseibium sp.
CGCTCCATTGAAGAAAACGGTAACGGCGTCTCGGTCCATGGCGACGGTTGCCCGTTGGCGGTGCCCAGCGCAGTCAAAGGTGATGGTCTGGCCTTCAATCCGGATGAGGGCGAAGGTTTCAGCTCTCCCGTTGCGGTGAACATCGAAACAGCGTTGCCCGAGTGCATGAACCTCGACATCCTGCCGTTCGCCCGCCACTTCCAGAAAGGCGTATTGGCGTGAAGAGGTCCACATGCGCCAGCCGGCAAGCTGGGCCCATGGATCGGGGTCTTCCGGTATACGGGTAAGACCCAGGGCCGTCAGGGCGGCAAGCGCGATGGCTTCGTTTGGTGCGTCCGGTTCCTGAAGAAGAGCCTCCAGGTCCCGGTCAATCAAACCGGTGTCGACATCTCCGCTGGCAAACCCTTCATGGCGGCACAGGCTGGCCAGAAAGCTGGCGTTGGTGACGCATCCGGCGACTTCCGTCTCTTGCAGGGCTGCGAGTAACTTGCCGAGGGCTGCATCGCGGGTCGGTCCGTGAACGATCAGTTTGGCGATCATCGGATCGTAATAAGGGGTGATTTCGTCACCTGAGCGGACGCCGCTGTCGACCCTTGCGGTGTCTTCAGGCAAATGCAGGTGGGTGAGTGTCCCGATTGCCGGCAGGAAACCCTTGGGAGCGTCTTCCGCATAGAGCCGTGCTTCAAAGGCCCAGCCGTTGATTGCCAGGTCGTCCTGACTTTTGGGCAAAGGTTCGCCGCAGGCAACACGCAGCTGCCATTCAACAAGATCTTCGCCGGTGATCATTTCGGTAACCGGATGCTCGACCTGCAGGCGGGTGTTCATTTCCATGAAATAGAACCGGTCGGCGCTGAGCCCTTCCGACACGTCCGCAATGAACTCGATGGTGCCTGCTCCGGAATAATCAATGGCTTTGGCGGCGGTGACCGCCGCATCGCCCATGGCTTTGCGCATCTCTTCCGGCATGTCCGGCGCAGGCGCTTCCTCAATCACCTTCTGATGGCGGCGCTGAAGCGAGCAGTCACGCTCGAAAAGATGCACGGCGTTACCATGGTTGTCGCCGAAAACCTGAATTTCGATGTGCCGGGGTCTGGTCAGGTATTTTTCAATCAGAACCCGGCCATCGCCGAAGCTTGCCGCGCCCTCACGGGACGCGCTTTCAAGAGCGGTTTTGAAGTCTTCTGGGCTGTCGACCCGGCGCATACCCTTGCCACCGCCACCGGCCCGGGCCTTGATGAGAACCGGATAACCGATGCCATCTGCCTGGTCCTTCAGGAACTCCGGATCCTGATTGTCACCGTGATAGCCTGGAACCACGGGCACGCCGGCCTTCTCCATCAAGGCCTTGGCCGCATCTTTCAGGCCCATGGCGCGGATAGCCGAGGCGCTTGGGCCGATAAAGGTGATGCCGGCGGCGTCGAGGGCGTCCACGAAGGCCGGGTTTTCCGATAGAAAACCGTAGCCCGGGTGAACTGCCTCCGCACCGCTGCTGCGGCAAATGTCGATGATGGTTTCGATTTTCAGATAGCTTTCGCCAACGGGCGCGGGGCCAATGCGATAGGCTTCATCCGCCAAGGCGACGTGCTTGGCGCTGGCATCGGCATCCGAATAAACGGCAACAGTCCGGATGCCGAGCTTCCGGGCAGTCTCGATAACCCGGCAAGCGATTTCACCACGGTTGGCAATGAGGATTTTCTTGAACATGCTTTTCTCCTCACATCCGGAACAGGCCGAAGCGCGTGTCTTCGATTGGAGCATTGAGTGCTGCCGACAGGGACAGAGCGAGGATGTCGCGGGTTTTCCTGGGATCGACAATGCCATCGTCCCACAGGCGTGCGGAGGCATAGAGTGGGTGGCCCTGCTCCTCGAACTGGTCAACGATGGGCTGCTTGAAAGCAGCTTCTTCTTCGGCTGACCACGCGCCACCCTTGCGCTCGATACCGTCACGGCGGACCGTGGCGAGAACACCGGCAGCCTGTTCGCCGCCCATGACCGAGATGCGCGAGTTTGGCCAGGTCCAAAGGAACCTCGGCCCGAAGGCTCTGCCACACATGCCGTAGTTACCGGCTCCGAAGGACCCGCCAACAAGCATGGTGATCTTGGGAACCTTGGTTGTTGCGACGGCGGTGACCAGCTTGGCGCCGTCCTTTGCGATGCCGCCGCTTTCGTATTTTTGACCAACCATGAAGCCAGTAATGTTCTGCAGAAAGACCAGCGGAACCTTCCGCTGTGAGCACAACTCGACGAAGTGAGCGCCTTTCACAGCGCTTTCGGAGAACAGCACCCCGTTATTGGCGACAATGCCGACCGGCATGCCGTGGATGTGCGCAAAGCCGCACACAAGTGTGGTGCCATAGCGGGCCTTGAATTCGTCAAAACGCGAACCATCGACGACGCGTGCGATGACTTCCCGGATGTCATAGGGCGTTTTCAGGTCGGCGGGGACCACACCCAGGATTTCATCAGGATCGTACAGGGGGTCTTCCGAAGCCTGCAGCGCGAGTTGAGACCGTTTGCTCCGGTTGAGGTTGGCGATGGAGCGCCGTGCCAGGGCAAGGGCATGAGCATCGTCGCGGGCAAGATGATCGGCGACGCCGGAAAGCCGTGTGTGCACATCTCCGCCGCCGAGATCTTCCGCGGAGACTTCCTCGCCGGTTGCGGCTTTCACAAGCGGGGGGCCAGCCAGAAAGATCGTGCCTTGGTTCTTCACGATGATGGTTTCATCGCTCATGGCTGGAACGTAGGCACCACCCGCGGTGCAGGATCCCATGACCACCGCGATCTGGGAAATGCCCTTGGCCGACATGTTGGCCTGATTGTAGAAAATGCGGCCGAAATGGTCCCGGTCCGGGAAGACCTCGTCCTGGTTCGGCAGATTGGCCCCGCCGCTGTCCACCAGATAGACGCAGGGCAAATTGTTTTCTTCGGCGATTTCCTGGGCCCGCAGATGTTTTTTGACCGACAGCGGGTAATAGGTTCCGCCTTTTACAGTGGCATCATTGGCGAGGATCATGACTTCCTGCCCCTCGACCCTGCCGATCCCGGCAATCATTCCCGCAGCAGGAGCCGCATCGCCATACATGCCGTGAGCGGCGAGCATACCCACTTCAAGGAAGGGCGAACCCGGATCAAGCAACCGGGAGATACGCTCGCGCGGAAGGATTTTGCCACGCGAGACATGGCGTTCGCGGGCTGTTTCCCCACCGCCATTGAAGGCGCGCTGGGCGGCCGTCTGGATTTCCGCCATCGCCGCCTCATGAGCCTTTTTATTGGCGGCGAACTCTGCACCGCGCGACGACAGGTTCGATTTCAGGATAGTCATCTCATCGGCACTCCGTTGCGGTGGTCGCAGGTGCAACAGCGACGCTGCCGCGAACCATATCCAGATAGATTTTTTCGATTTGCCGGGCTTCCAGGGTCCCGTCTGCCCGATACCAGGTTGGTATGCCGGTCAGCATGGCAATGATCGCGCGGGTTGCGACGCGGGTATCGGCGATCCGGTAGATCCCTTTGGCCGCGCCGTCCTCAAGGATCGTCGTGAGGATCGTTTCGTAGCGCTGCCGCTCGGCTTCGATTTCAGCGAAATTCCGGGGCTCCAGATTGCGCAGCTCCATGTAGGAGATGAACACTTCGTCTGTGCGCTGCAGATGGTAGCGGATGTGAAACGTAACAAAGAGGTCGAGGGGATCTGCGTGAGGATCCGCCCCCTTGCGGAAGTCCACCCAGGCGTCCAGCAGGTCGCGCATATGCGACATCATCAGATCCTTCAGGATGCCCTGTTTGGTCGCGAAATGGTTGTAGAGGGCCCCAGGCAGGACGTCTACTTTCGAGGCAATCTGGCGCATCGAGACTGCGGCGTATCCGTGGGCGGCGAACAGCTGCAAGGCCGCTTCGCGAACGCGTTTGGCCGTCTGTTGACCTTTCCTCGTCGGCGTCTGGTCTTCAGGCGCCGGGCGTTTTCCTGCCATCTTGTTCCTCCATGAAGTTGAAAATAAATGAACGATCATTCATTTTCAATCAGAAATGCGGGGGCATATGAAAAAACCGGGCGGGGGAGTGGGAATGGCTTCAGTTTGTCAAAAAAGCGTAACAGACTCGGGGTTCACAGGTTGAAGCTCGTTTGATTCTCTTGTTGGCTCAAACGCGATGGCTGGCAATGGAAAGGACTTTCAGATGAGCGATGACAGTGCACGCACCTGGGTGGAAGCCGAATGGCTGGATAGCCTGGATGAAGAGCTGGAGATGGAGATTGACGATCATCTGATCGCCAGGGAACTCGCCTTTATCTCCGATCTGAAGCACAAGTCCGAGCTGAACCGTGTAACCTATTTCCACGAATTGCTTCGGCTACAGGCCGAGCTGGTGAAGCTGCAGGACTGGGTGCAGCATACCGGCCGGAAGATGGTGATCATTTTCGAGGGCCGTGATGCCGCAGGCAAGGGTGGGGTGATTAAGCGTATCGCCCAGCGCCTCAACCCACGCGTCTGCCGCGTGGTTGCCCTGCCGGCTCCAACCGAGCGGGAAAAAAGCCAGTGGTATTTCCAGCGCTATGTGCCGCATTTGCCAGCCGCGGGGGAAATCGTTTTGTTCGACCGGTCCTGGTACAACCGGTCCGGTGTTGAACGCGTTATGGACTTTGCATCGGAGGATCAAGTCGAAGAGTTCTTCAACGATGTTTCCGAGTTCGAACGCATGCTCGTGCGATCCGGTATCACACTGGTGAAATACTGGTTTTCGATTACCGATCAGGAACAGCAACTGCGCTTCCTGATGCGGATCCATGATCCCTTGAAGCAGTGGAAACTGAGCCCGATGGATCTGGAATCCCGTGTGCGCTGGGAAGACTACACCAAGGCCAAGGAAGAGACCTTCGAACGAACCAACATTCCTGAAGCTCCCTGGTTTATTGTTGAAGGCAACGACAAGAAACGGGCCCGCCTCAACTGCATCAGTCATTTGTTGTCAATGATGCCCTATGAGGAGGTTCCTCATGATCCGATCCACTTGCCTGATCGCGTGTTTAATCCGGACTACGAGCGCAAGGTCCTGCCTGATGAGCTCTACGTGCCGAAACGGTTCTGATCAGACCGAGTGAAATGCACTGATTCCCCGCGATGCCGTAAAGCAATTCATGCTGATTGCGGAAATCGAAACCGGATGGCCTTGTCTTCGATGGTGAATATCCGCGATAAACGGTATACCAAATTTTGAGGAGCGTTCATCATGAGTCAATCGGCCAAACCGATCCGCTGGGGTATTCTGTCAACGGCGAATATAGGCCTGGGGAAAGTCATTCCAGGGATCATTGGGTCTCGAACAGGCGATGCCGTTGCTATTGCCTCGCGTGACCTCTCGCGGGCGCAAAAGGCTGCGGCAGATCTCGGGATCCCAAAAGCCTATGGTTCTTATGAAGAGCTGCTCGCGGATCCGGACATTGATGCGGTTTACAATCCCTTGCCGAACCACATGCATGTGCCGTTGACAATTCAGGCTGTGGAAGCCGGCAAGCATGTTCTGTGCGAAAAACCCATTGGGTTGAATGCGGAGGACGCTGCGCAGCTCCTGGCCTTGCCGAAGGACAGGCTGGTGGCCGAGGGTTTCATGGTCCGGGCGCATCCCCAGTGGATCAGGGCGCGGGACATCGTGCGGTCCGGTCAACTGGGCGAGCTGCGTGCCATCCAGTCCTTCTTCAGCTATTTCAATGCCGACCCGGGAAATATCCGGAACAACGCCGATATCGGTGGCGGGGCTCTGCTCGATATTGGATGTTACCCGATGGTCGCAGGGCGTTATTTCTTCGATGCGGAGCCGAAGCGGGTTATGTCTCTGATCGACCGGGACCCGACCTTCGGCACGGACCGTCTCTCCAGCGCAATCCTGGATTTTGGTGAGGGGAGGCGCCTCGACTTCACCGTCTCGACGCAGCTGGTGCCCTATCAGAGGGTCAATCTGTTCGGCACCAAGGCGCGCCTTGAGATCATGATTCCTTTCAATGCCCCGGAAGGGAAAGAGGTCGTTATCCGGTTGGATGATGGCTCCGGCTTTGCGGATGTGTCGGCTCGGCCGGAAACCATCACGGCGTGTAATCAGTATGGGGAGCTGATCGACGTCTTTGGCGCGGCGATACGCGGGGATATTGATCTGCCCTATGGAGCAGCCGATGCGCTTCAGAACATGAAGATCCTGGATGCGATCTTTGCATCGGAAAAGGCAGATGGCTGGGTGGCTGTTACCTGATCGCGACAGGCTACCGCACAAAAAGGCAGATCCCTGGAAGCCGGGTCATCCTGCCTCCCGTTTCATGATGTAGCCTTGCCCGGCGGCGGCAAGGCGCGCGGGGCCCTGGAATGTCGTATGGGTCGCCATGAACGGGATGTTGTCTTTTGCAAGCCGGTCAAAAAGGCTCTTGCGGGTCCGGACTGCGATGTTCGGATCCGTGTCCAGAGCGTATATGATCGACGGATCGCGGATCTGTAAGGCCTCCGAAACCAGCACGTCACCGAGAATCATGAGCTTCTCACTACCTTGCGATATTTCTACCGAGGAATGGCCTGGTGTGTGGCCGGGCGTGGCGAACAGGGTCAAGCCATCTGCCAGAAGCAGCTCATCTTGCCATAGGCGAACCTGAGAGGTTATCGGGCGTGAAATCGTCTGGATCAGCGTGACGAGGGGTTTTCGGTCTTCCGGGGCGTTTTCGAGCAAGGCTGGATCGGTCCAGTACGTCCACTCAATGGCATTGATGTGGATGTTGGCGTTCGGGAATGCGGACTGACCATCTTGAACGAGGCCGCCGATATGATCGGCATGCATGTGCGTGACAATGATGTCGGAAATCGTATCCGGTGCAATGTCTCTTGAAGTGAGCTTCAGGTGAAGTTGGCCGGTTTCCGGGTACCGCTGTCTGAGGAAAGTCCCGGACCCGGCATCGATTAGGATCCGGCGCCCTTCAATCTCGACGAGCCAGCTGTTGGCGCCAAAGCGGATCGGGGCATTTTTCGCCGGAAGATTCCGTACCGGCGCTTCCGGGAAGAATCCTTGCGGAATATCCAGATATCCGTCTGATAAAGTCGTCACGTTGATATTGCCGATACGGAACGGACTTGAGGCTGGCATGCGAGAGGCTCCTGAACAATTTCGTTGAAATGGAAATTAAGCGCAGGAAAGACGACGAGCGATTGGCGGATATGACATTAAATATGCTAAATCGGCCATATGAATGAACGAAGAAACCAGATTGGAATTGTGAATTATCCGGGAGCTTTGCCTTCGGCCGTCCTGGGTCTGGGAGATGTTTTGGGATATGCGGCGTCCCTTGCGGTAAACGGTCATGAGACGGATCTTGGTCTGTTGGAAATCGAGCAAGAGCCCCAAAATGAATTCTTCTCTGCTCTTGTTCTGCCTCCGTCGGCTGGACGGGTCGAAGCATCCACCTGGCCGTGGCTGATACCCTTCCTCAAGGCCCAGCATCAGCAAGGAGCCGTCATCTGCTCGGCTTGCACAGGGCTCCACTGGGTGGCTGCAGCCGGTCTCGCGCAGCACCGGCGTGTGACAACTCACTGGGCACTCGAGAAATCTCTCTGCCAAGCCTATCCTGACCTTGTTCTGGACGTGAACCAGCTCCTCATTGAATATGCGGACCTGATAACTGCTGGCGGTTTAATGGCCTGGACGGATCTCAGTCTTGCTCTGATCGAGCGGTTCCTTGGCTATGATATTGCCTTACGGACGGCGCGCCACTTCGTCATCGACATGTACAGACGGGATCAGCGGCCTTATCGCCGTTTCCTTCCCGAACTGCGGCACGGTGATCGTGAGATTCTCGCGGCGCAACATGCGGTGGAGCACCTAGGGGATGAGTTGCCGACAATCCGGTTTCTGGCCGGGCGGGCGGGACTGTCTCAGAGAACTTTTCTGCGCCGGTTCAAGTCGGCAACTGGCATGACACCTTCTGAGTATATTCAAAGGACGAAAATCGAGACGGCCTGCCGTCTTCTCCTTGAAACGCGGGAACCCGTTTCGGGAATATGCTATCGGGTCGGTTACAACGACGTGCCGTCTTTTGTCCGTCTTTTCACAAAGTGGGTTGGAGTGACGCCCGGGATGTACCGGCGGCGTAACAGCCGGATGGGGTAATCCAATGGGCATGTAAACAAAAAACCCCGCCAAATTGGCGGGGTTTTGTATTCATCTGATGTTTCGCTGCTCGATTATTTGATCGGCGCGAGGACCATCACCATTTGGCGTCCTTCAAGGCGTGGCGTGGATTCGACCTTTGCGATCTCCTCCGTCTCGGCCCGCACCTTGTGAAGGAGCTTCATGCCCAGATCCTGGTGAGCCATTTCACGGCCTCTGAATCTGAGTGTGACCTTGACCTTGTCACCGTCATTAAAGAACCGCAGCATGTTCCGCATCTTCACCTCATAGTCATGGGTGTCGATGTTCGGACGCATCTTGATCTCCTTGATCTCGACGGTCTTCTGCTTCTTCCGCGCCTCGGCAGCCTTTTTCTGCGACTGGTACTTGTACCGGCCATAATCCATGATCTTGCAGACAGGCGGCTGGGCGTTTGGCTGAATTTCAACGAGATCCAGACCGGCTTCCGTAGCGATGCCCATGGCTTCTTCGGTCGTGATTATGCCCCGGTTGGAGCCTTCGTGATCGATCACCTGGACTTCGCGGACGCGAATTTCTTGGTTTGTGCGCGGGCCATCTTTGGTTGGAGGCGGGGCGCGGAACGGACGGCGAATGGTCGCAATCTCCTGTGTTGTTGAACCTGCAGTTCGCTCCTCTGTGTACGATACACAAAATGCCCGGACCCGAAGACCCGAGTGCAAGCTGCATCATGCAGCGGAGGAACTTGGGAAAAATCCAGTGAAACCGGTCAAAAGTCAACCTGAATCGCGAAATCAGCTGATCTCTTGTGCCTAAGTGTCTTATTGAACGGTCTCAGAGTGCCGATTCTACCGATGAGCTCTCGGTATTTGTTTCTCCAGCCACTGAGAGATAGTGTACTCGTCAGTCTTTTCAAGAACCTGTAAACGCAGGCCTTTCATAGGATGGAAGCAGATGCTGGATGGCCGTCAATTTGCAGTCCAGGTGGCCAAGATCGTCGTCGGTTTCATAATTGCGCTGATGGGAGCTGCCTTTTTTCTGGCTTGGGGATTTTTTCAATCTACGGGTAGCGGCGATGATCCGGTGGCTTTTGCGGCGATGATTGGAACAGGACTTGTCACCGCGAGTGTTCTTGGCGGGGCCGCGATGGTGCCTGCTTTTTTAGGGATCGCCTGTGCCGAACTGTTTGGACTGCGCAGTTTTGTTTATCACGTCGGTGTCGCCGGGTTCATAGCTTTCGTCATGTGGAGCTTCGATGCGGGGACAGCCGAAGGCAGCTTGCGCCCAGGGACGTCTATCGCTTTGGCGGCTGGTTTCCTTGGCGGTGTGACTTACTGGCTCATCGCTGGCCGGACGTCTGGGCGTTGGCGCGGCCAAAGGTAATCAGGGGTCTTTCAGTTTACCCGAATCAAGGGCGGCCCTAGCGGCCTCCAGATGCTCTGGGCGAATGTGGCTCCGGATCATCGAAAGTGTTGTCAAAAGCACCGCAGCATCGTCTCCGAATCCGATGCCGAGCAGAAAATCAGGCACGACGTCGACTGGAAGAACAAAATAGGCGAGCGCCGCCAGGGCCGTCCCCCGCACCTTCGTTGGCGTGGTCGGGTCTGACGCGCAGTAGTAGCCAGCGATCACGTCCTCCATGAAGGGGATTTGGCGGGCAGCTTTTCTGGCTGTCCGGATCAGCTTTTGCCGCAGGCCTTGCCTTTGCTCCTCCTCGGAGCCGAGGACCTTGGGGTCGAATTCCATGTTTTCAAATGGGGAGGTCATTCCCAAGAGGTGGGGTCTTGCTTGTGGAAGGTCAAGCTACCCCGCAATTCGTCTGCGCTGGATTGGCCGGCAACGCAGGATCAGAGGCAATCCAGATTAAATACTTTCCATATGCGGTATTCGAAATGTCATGGGCCAGAACGTTGATTTGTTCCCTGTCAATCCAGCCCATGTTATAAGCGATCTCTTCGGGGCAAGCGATCTTGAATCGCTGGCGGGACTCGAGAGTCTGAATGAATGAAGCGGCATCAAGCAGCGATTGGGGTGTTCCTGCATCGAGCCACGCGTAGCCCCGGCCAAGAAATTGAACACCTAACTGTCCTCTCTTTAGGTAGTCTCTGTTGATATCCGTTATCTCAAGCTCGCCTCGAGGAGATGGTTTCAATGATTTTGCAATCTCAACTACGTTTGCGTCATAGAAGTAGAGACCGGTGACCGCCCAATCGGAACGCGGTCGCTGGGGTTTTTCAACGATTGACTGCGGGTGGCCATTCTTGTCGAGATTGACGACACCATAGCGTTCTGGGTCATGCACTTGGTAAGCAAAGATGGTCGCACCGGATTGTTGAACTTGGGCAAGCTGCATTTTTTCAGGCAATCCTGTGCCGTGAAAAATATTGTCACCGAGTATGAGCGCCGACGCTTCACCATTTAGGAAGTTTTCGGCAATCACATAAGCATGGGCAATTCCATGAGGATGTTCTTGAACAGCATACTCGATTGAGACACCCCACCGGGCTCCATCCCCCAATACCCGGCGAAAAGCGGGAAGGTCATCTGATGTTGTGATTATCAGAAAATCCCGAATTCCAGCCAGCATCAATGTGGTGAGTGGGTAGTAAATCATTGGCTTGTCGTAGACAGGTAACAACTGCTTTGAGCTGGCCAATGTCATCGGGTGCAAGCGTGAACCTGCCCCTCCTGCGAGTATAATTCCCTTCATTGCGAGTCACTTCCTTGCCGGAGCAGTTGCCGAACAACTCTTGTCAGGCTTTGTTCTGGTTGGGGGAAATCGAGGCCGAAAGTGTTTTGATAATGTGAAATATCGAGCGCGGTCCGGAGTGGCCGTAAGGCGGGCGTCGGGAAGTCGGATGTCAAAGCAGTTCGGATTTCGCACTGTGGTCCGGAATGGCGGGACGCCGCTGCAAGGATTTGCCGCGCGAGCTCATCTCGCGACACGATGGCAGGATTTGCTAGGTGATAAATCCCTGAAATACCCATTAAGCCAGTTCGTATCACGTGTTCTGACAACTGCAGAAGAGAATGCGCCAGATCGTGTACTGAAGTTGGGTTTCCGATTTGGTCGGAGACGATGGAGAGGGTTTTTGAACGAGCTGCAGCGTTTAATACTTGGGAGACAAAACTAACCCCGTAGGGTGAATAGAGCCATGCGGTTCTCAAAATGATGTATTTCTGCGTGGCCTCAATAACCGCTTTTTCTCCATCCAGTTTGGATTGACCATAGGTGTTGATGGGATTGGTCGCGTCCTGCTCGGTATATCCAGTTGTCTTCTTTCCGTCGAAGACGTAATCCGTTGAGATGTGGATGATGGGTATATCTCGTACCGCTGCTGCACGCGCGAGGTTGCCAACGCCACGCGTGTTGACGGCATAGGCCTCTTCAGGCCGGCTTTCCGATGCATCGACGTTCGTAAAAGCAGCCGCGTTGATGATCAACGCGGGCTGAAGGGCTGCCATCGCCGCTTCGCAGGCCGCAAAGGAGGTTATGTCGAGCTCCGTACGCTTGGTGATATGGAGCGTGAGGGCGGGAAAAGAGCAGGAACAGGCCCCAATGGATTTGGCAAGCTGCCCACTCCCGCCGGTTACCAATACGCTCCTGCTCATGCTGACGCCATTTCCTGGGGCAGAGATCGTGAACCGACTTGCCCCAGTTCCTCATTCCAGTTGGGATGTTGCAAATACCAGCGGACCGTGTCTTCAAGCCCTTCATCAAAGGTGACTTGCGGTCGCCAGCCGGTAGCCTTTTCGATTTTTGAGGGATCAATTGCATAGCGCTCATCGTGCCCGGGGCGGTCAGACACAAAGGTAATGAGTGTGTTGTGGGGGGCGTCTCGTGGACTTTGCTGGTCAAAGTGACGGCAGATTTTCCGCACCAGCTCTATGTTGCGGCACTCATTCCGAGCGCCGATGACATAGCGTTCTCCCGGGGACCCCTTCCGAAGCAGGCTAAGCAATGCCCGGACATGGTCCTGAACATGAAGCCAGTCCCTGATCTGATTGCCGTCCCCATAAATGGGGGGCGCCCAACCTTTCATCGCGTTCTGACATATTCGGGGGATCAATTTTTCGGGGTGCTGTTCCGGGCCGTAGTTGTTTGTGCAATTCGAAATGATTGCGGGCACGCCATGAGTTCTCGCCCATGCGGTGACTAGGTGATCTGAAGAGGCCTTGCTGGCAGCGTATGGCGAAGAGGGATTGTAGGGTGTGCCCTCCCGTGCTGCGCCTCCGCCGACAAAATCGCCATATACCTCATCAGTTGAGACATGCAGAAATCGAAACGCATCGGCATTTTTTCTATCCAGGGCCGATAGGTATTTTCGCGTTGCTTCGAGAAGGTTTAGCGTCCCGTTTACATTTGCCTGAATGAAAGCCGAAGCGCTGGCAATAGACCTATCAACATGGCTTTCTGCAGCAAGATGAATGAGAGCGCCCGGCCTCGTTGAGAAGAGCGCAGTTTCCGTACTTTCAAAGTTGCAAATGTCAGCTTTTATTAGTGAGTAACGGGGGGGGTGGGAAAACTCCCTGGCCGCACGCTGATTGGCTGCGTATGTCAATTTATCTAACACAATGATTTCAAAATCACTGTGGCATAATAAATACCGGCAGAGCGCAGTTCCAATAAAGCCGGCCCCCCCGGTGATCAGAATGCGCATTCTGCGTTCTCCACTCCGGGTTCATAGAGAAACTCGTATTTCAAATCCCTGAAGCTAGGCAGATTTTTGTCTTTTTCAGAAAGTACTGCGGATCTGCCGTGGAGGTTCCAGTCAATGGCCAGATCGTTGT
>JBNKOQ010000062.1:0-12757 GCA_050294735.1 Roseibium sp.
GCTTCACAGCCAAAGGCCAGAAGCTTATCGGCAGCGTCGCGATCTTCAATTCCTTCCGCGACAGTTTGCAATCCAAGCCCATGCGCGATCGCGATGATTGCTTTCACCAGAACTTCCTGCTTCGGATCTGTATCCATCTTGCGCACAAAGGACTGATCGATTTTCAGCGATGTGATCGGAAAACGCCCCAGATAGCTTAGAGAGGAATATCCGGTTCCGAAGTCATCGATGGTCAGCCGGATTCCCAGGGCAGAAATAGCCGACAGAGTTTCCTCCGCGGCAAGGTCATCTGCCAGAAGCGTGCTTTCGGTAAGCTCCAGCTCGATCCATGCCGCCTTACATCCTGTTTGTTCCAAACAATCGCCAAGCGTTCCGAGAAAGCCTCCGAACGACAACTGCCGCGCGGATACGTTGACCGCTACGGGAATAGGTGTTTGCCGGCCTGAATTGCACGCAACCGCGAACTGGCAAGCCTCGGTTAGCACCAGCTTGCCAAGTTCCAGAATCTGACCAGTATCCTCCGCCACCGGAATAAACTCGTCGGGTGAAATCATTCCCCTCTCTGGATGCCGCCAGCGGCAAAGGGCTTCCACACCATTAATATCGTGTGTCCGCAAATCAACCTTAGCCTGGAAATGAGCTGAAAACTGCCCTTCTTTCAGACCATCGGTGATCAGACGTTCCATCTCGAAGCGATTTTCAAACTCATCCCGCATCTCTCTTGAGAAGCAGCAGGCGCGGCTCCGCCCGGAAGATTTTGCGTGATAAAGCGCAATATCGGAGAACCGGAACAACTCGTCCTCGGCAAGACTGTCATCCGGCCCGATTGAGATACCGACACTTGTGGTGATCGCGATATGGTTGCCTCGAATACGCATTGGTTGCGAAACGTTGTACGCGATATCATTTGCCACCTGCAGCGCATCGGCACGTCCTGAAACATGAGGCAAGATAACAACGAACTCGTCCCCACCAAGCCTCGCGACACGCCCTCTGTTTCCAACAGTCTTTGTTAACCTGCCGGCGAATTCGATCAACAGCTGATCGCCACACAGATGCCCAAGGGTATCATTCACAGACTTGAAGCGGTCGATATCGAGGGTAAGAAGGGCAATCTTGCCGCCGTGGGCGGATACCTGGGCAATCCACTCACAAAGTTCCCGCCGAAAGGTAATCCGGTTCGCAAGTCCAGTCAGGCTATCGTTGTAGGCAAGGTCTTCAAGCTGCCGCTCATTCGCCTTCAATTGAGCTTCGACATCTTTCCAGGCTGTTATGTCCCGCCCAATGCTGAGGACCGTTTCAACGGTTCCATCGGAAGCAAATTCAGGAACGAGCCGTATCTCCTGAAACAGCTTTTTGCCGCCTGGGCTTTCAAGCATCTGCTCAAACCTCATCGGCAAACCTGTCTGGAAGACCTCAAGCGCCCGCTTCAAGGTGCTACCACCGCTGCTTTCATCCGCAAGAACGCCACCGTGGATCGCGGATTTTCCCCATTCGGCTGCCCCAAAAAAGCGATTGAAAACCGCATCCATAGCGCTGTTAGCATACTGTACGCTGCCATCCGGCCCATAACGCACCAAAGAATCCGGCATATTCTCTGCAAGAGACCGGTAGGCCCGTTCGCGATCCCGAACCTCCTCCTCAAGTTTCCGTTTTTCCGTTACGTCACGGGCCGTTCCCAAAATACCGACGATGTCTCCCTCGATATTCTCAATCGCGATTTTCCGAACGTCAAAGAAACGGGGTTCTGGCTGCCCTAAACACGCTGTTTCAAAATCAAACTGCACAACCTTCTTGGTGCGAAGAGCTTCTTCATCGGTGCGCGTGTGGATCGACGTCCCCTTGCCCATGGGCACATCAGTCGACTGCTTTCCGATCAGCGCCCCTTCCTTGACCCTATTGAAGGCCTCGAATTGATCGTTACACAGGACATAACGATTTTCAGTATCCTTCATCCAGACCATGTCCGGAAAGATCTTTATCGCCGCACGCAACTGTCCCTGGCTTTCTGCCAAAGCCGCTTGAACGACGTCCAATTCAGCAATGTTGCGGCCAAAACCCAGCACTCCTTTGATCTGACCACTGCCATCCCGTTCCGCCACAAGATTGACGACATGAAACTCAACAGCCCTGCCCGGCCAAGGCGGCAGCTTCACCTCCACAGTTCTGGCTTCGCCTGTCTTGGCAACGTCACGAACTGCCTGGATGAGATTAGAAAAATCGAAAGAACTTTGAATATCCTCCGCCAGAATCCCGACAAGTTCATCCGGTCCAACCCCAAGTGTCTCACGAAGCTGAGAATTATAGGAGAGAACACGGCCATCCAAATCATAACGTATGATGTTTTCCGGAGCATTCATGAACAGCGTTTCGAAATCAGCCAACCTTTCAGCGGCTTCGATTTCCGCGGCTTTCTTATCTGTCACGTCGAGAAGAAGGCCGCTCCAATGCGTGCCACCATCCTCTGCCACGCTCGGGCAGGCTGACAGAGAGAACCAGTGCTCACAGCCTCCCTCGGCGATCCACACGAAGGTGATCTCAAATTTTTCCCGTCGGGCTCTTGAACGCAGCAAGGTCCGGAAAAGCTTCCGCCGCTCCCGGCTCCCAAGTCCCTTGAGAAAGGAGGCCATGTAGATATTCATGTCACCTGCCGGGCGAACAGCTTTGCCCAGGACAGTTCCATCCGCAAATAAAAGCTCAAACGAGCCTTTCGGCGATCTCGCAAATGAGAGAAACACACCTGGCAGAACTTTGGCTATGTCTGAAAAATCTGGCGTCACCCGCGCTAGGTCCCCACAAGAAAACTTTGGCGGGTATCCTTTCAAAGTTACTTTAAAGAACTCTTATCAAGGTAACATTTAACCAATATACGCAACGGAAGAGCAGAAACTCGGCAGCAGAAAGACTACTATCGTTTCAGTTACACACCCATAAGTCACAACCCCAGCCTGCCGAAGAGCTTTGGAACATGCATTTACGCTTGTTTTGAGGAAGCAGGAAATCCTCTTCCCGCATCCTGGCACTTGCATCTGGCTCGAAACATCAAGCGACAGAGCCGCTTGTGACGAACAGGAAATGGCCCTGCCTTTCGATTGATGTTTCACTCTAGCTGTTCAGGACTTCTTTCACAGTCGTCGCAAGCTGCTTGAGTGTGAAAGGCTTGGGCAGGAAGAAAAACTTCTCGTTCTCCGGCAAGTTTTCTTCAAAGGCATCTTCGGCGTAACCTGAGACAAAGATAATCTTCAGATCCGGGCGGGTCTTACGCAGCTCAACAAGGAGCGTTGGACCATCCATCTCAGGCATGACCACATCCGAAACCACAAGGTCGACCTCCCCACCAGTTTCCTCCATCACTTCCAGCGCTTCCGTGCCAGAACCGGCTTCGTGCACCGTATATCCCCGCGAGGCCAGGGCGCGGGCAGCAAAGGCCCGTACCGCTTCCTCATCTTCGACAAGAAGAATGGTCGCCGAACCGGTCAGATCCGCAACCTTTTCCTGCTCCACCTTCTGCTCGATCACGGGCTCGTCGACAACTGCCGGGATATGGCGTGGCAGGAACAGCCGGAAGCACGTTCCGGCATCGACTTCGCTGGTGCAGAAGATAAATCCGCCGGTCTGCTTCACGATGCCATAGACGGTCGACAGGCCAAGCCCCGTGCCCTTGCCAACTTCCTTGGTGGAGAAGAACGGGTCGAAGATCTTGGCCATCACTTCGGCAGGCATTCCGTGGCCAGTATCGGTCACCTCGATCAAGGTATACTCGCCTGGCGGCATGCCGCGGGTGTTTTCGAATTTCGTCGATTCAGCCTCGGACACATTGGACGTCCGGATGGTCAGCTTACCGCCATCCGCCATCGCATCGCCCGCATTGACCGCCAGGTTGACGATCACCTGTTCCAGCTGGTTGAGGTCGGCCATCACCGGCCAGAGATCGCGGCCATGGATTACCTTCAGCTCAACCTTCTCGCCAAGCAGCCGGTCTAGCAGGATGGACAGGTCGGCCAGAACATCATTCAGCTCAAGCTGCTGAGGCCGCAGTGTCTGCCGCCGGGAGAAAGCCAGCAACTGACGGACAAGGCCTGCAGCGCGGTTGGCATTCTGCTTGATGTTCATGATGTCCTGGAAGGACGGATCCGTTGGTCTGTGACTGGCCAGCAGCAGATCGGAAAACCCGATGATTGCGGTCAAAACATTGTTGAAGTCGTGGGCCACCCCACCCGCCAGCTGGCCGATAGCCTGCATCTTCTGGCTCTGCGCGAATTGAGCCTCCAGCGCACGCTGCTTTGTTGTCTCCAGCGCATAGACGATAGCTGCTTCACCGTCGCCCTCGCCTTCCTGCACGGCCGACACATAGAAGGTCGCCGAGCGCGGATCATTCCCCTCGATCAGCGGAATATCGATAGGCGCAATCTCGCCAATACCCTTGGCCGCAGCCGACAAGGCCTTGCCAAGTTCCTCACGGCCGCTTTCGGCGACATAATCTTCCAGCTTGGGCGATTCACCGCTGAGATCGACAGCCCCGAACAAACGCAGGAACGGCGCATTGGTCCGCAGCACCCGGCCTTCCGTATCCAACGAGGCAATGGCAATTGGCGTATTGTTAAAGAAGCGGGCAAAACGAACCTCAGCAGCCCGGAGAGCTTCGGAAGCTTCCTCGCCACGTGACCGGTTCAGAACCAGAGTGCGGCTGTCCCCAGCGTGGCCATTTTCACCGAAAGGTACCCGATGCAGCAGGCGGACTGGAAAACTACGCCCGTTGCGGGCGACGAAATCCAGATCGAAGGTTTCGCTTTTAACATCACCCGCTTGCCCCTTGACCGAGCGGATCAGTTCTGTTCCGTCACCCCGGACAATTTCACCGAGATCCAGAAGTCCGGCGTCGAACTGGGCCAGATCATAGCCAAGCCAGTCGGCAAGCGTCGCGTTCAGATAGACAATCCGGCCTTCGGCATCGCATGAGAAAAAGCCGGCAGGGGCGTGATCGAGGAAATTGATGACCCGCTGCAGCTCCTGGAAAGAGTTCTCCTGTTCGGCCCGATCGCGTGTAATGTCGGCAAGCTGCCAAACCGCAAGGCGGCGGCCTGTTCCGCCCTCCTTTCGTGCCAGCACGAGCGGACGGATAGAAACACGGTACCAGCGTGGGCTGCCTTCATTCCGCCCAAGCGGCAAAGGCATGCGAATTTCTTCTTGAGCCCGGTTTCCGTCCCGCATCGCCTGCGACAAGCGGAAAATCGCGTCGGCGGCATCAGGGTCACTCGAGAATACTCGTTCCATCACCCGGACGTCAGCAGCGGATTCTGCTCCGGTCAGATCCGCATACGCCTGATTGGCATAGACGAGACGGCCTTCTGCATCGGTGATCAGTGCACCGTCATCGAGGGAATTCAAAAACGCGCCGGCAATCGGATTGCCCGACCGACCTGTGCCAAATCTCAAGAATCCAATGGCGCCGGCAAAAAGGCAGAACACTCCAACCACAGCCAGGACGCCCAGGAGAGCAAGAACAAAGGGCTGGGACTGGCTCTTGCCAACCACGGCAAAACCGGCAGCCGCAGCGACCAGGGCAAGAGCCAGGACGATCAGCAGCCAAATATTCCCGGACCGTTCCGGCCGGTCGATGATCGGCTCGCTAGGGGCGCCGTCCAGATCACTCATTCCCATAACTCCCTGGCTCGAATCGGACCGCCGAGCCTTTTCCAAGCATTCTTTGCAATGTCTGGAAATTCAACCAATCCATGCTTATTTCGAGCGCCATCCAGAGCGATTTCGCATTTTAAAGACAAAGCCGATCACTTCGGCCACCGCCTTGTAGTGTTCTTCGGGTACTTCATGATCAATTTCGACAGTGGCATAAAGCGCGCGGGCCAGCGGCGGATTTTCGATAATCGGAATATCACTGCCTTTTGCGACTTCCCTGATCCTCAATGCAACCGCATCAGTCCCCTTTGCCAGGCACAAGGGAGCTCCCATACCATCTTCATACTTCAGCGCAACAGCATAGTGCGTCGGGTTGGTCACCACGACCGTCGCCTGCGGGACCGCAGCCATCATTCTCTTCCGGCTCCGCTCCATACGCAATTGCCGGATCTTGCCCTTGATATGCGGATCACCTTCGGTCTGCTTGTATTCTTCCTTGACTTCCTGCAGCGACATTTTTTGCTTTTCGAACCACTTATGCCGCTGATAGAGAAAATCAGCAGCCGCGACCACGGTCATCACCGCCAGAATGGCTGCCAGAAGCTGCAAAACCAGAACCCGCGCTTCCTCGAGCAGCAAAACAGTATCTGCAAAGATGATCGTTTCGGCTTCGTCCCTGTGCGGCCACAACACAGCGACCATCAAGGTCCCGACAAGGCCCATCTTTGCCATTCCCTTGGCAAAGTTCACGAGGCTCTCGCTCGAAAACAGACGTTTAAATCCGGACGCCGGGGAAATCTTGGACAGTTTGGGCTTGATGGTTTCCGCCGTCAGAAGGGGTTGGTGCTGAACAAGATTTCCAGCCACCGCCATCAGCACAAGCGCCAGCAGCGGCACCCCCACAATCAACGCCACCGATTGGCCAGTATCCCGCCACAAAACTCTCAATGCGTAGCCGTCGGCGGGAATCTCGTGGGCGTGCTCGATATACCCCTTCATCAGACCGGCCAGAGATGACACCATGGAAGGCGCGAAAATGGCAATCATCAACGTGCTGCCAGCCAATGTGAACCAGGTGCTTACTTCCTGAGATTTCGGTACGTCCCCCTTGTCATGCGCTTCTTTCAAGCGCTTTTGCGTGGGGTCCTCGGTTTTCTCCGAATCGTCGGAACCTTCTGCCATGCCGGCCTCCTAGCCCAAGGTGAACTTGCCAAGCGCCGCCTCGAAATGACTTAGGTAGAAGGTCATTATCGTGGTTATCAGCACAAGCAAGAGCCCCAACCCGATCGCAATGTTCACGGGCATGGCAATGAAAAAGATCTGCATCTGCGGCATCAGCTTGTTGAGCAAGCCAAGGCCAAAGTAAAACACGATACCGACCACAAGGAACGGCGCGCTCATGCGCACCGCGATGGAAAATACATCAGCCACCGTCTCCGTGACCATGGTGGCAAGATCTGACAGCGGCAGCCATGCACCGGGCGGAAACAGCATGAAACTGTCGTGCATCGCCGCGATGGCAAGATAGTGGGTGTCGGTCACGAAAATCAGTGTAATTCCGAGGATCGACAGATAGTTGGAGACAAGCGCCCCCTGCTGACCGGAATTGGTGACATCCGTGCCAAGGGCCATCGCCAGACTGGACTGGCTGGCAATGATCACGCCAGCCGTCTGCAATGCAAACGTAATCAATTTCGCGCTGAGACCGATTACAAACCCCAGAACCAACTCACCGCCTAGCAGCAACAGCAGCCGCAGCAGGTTTTCAGGCAGGTCTTTCGGGTAGGTTTCCGATGCCATCGGATAAAGCGCGAGTGTCAGCATGAGTCCGATAACCAGGCGGATACGCATGGGAACGGAGCTTTCGCCAAGCGCTGGCATCAGCATCAACATGGTGCCAAGCCGCGCGAACATCAGAATGAAAACCGTTGCCATTTCCGGAAGGAAGGAAAGCTGAAGTGTCACGCTTTGCCCTCCCCCACTATGCCGGTGTCGTCAGAATCAGCTCACCGATCCTCGCCATGAAACTCGCCAACTGCTGCCCCATGAATGGAAGAGTGATCAACAGGGTCACAAAGATCGCCAAGATTTTCGGTACAAAAACCAGCGTCATTTCCTGAATCTGGGTCAAAGCCTGGAAAAGCGCGATAACAACACCGACCACCAGCCCGACAATCATGACGGGGCCCGCCACAACAATCATGGTCCAGACGCCCTCACGGCCAATGTCGAGTACTTCACCCCCTGTCATGACCGTTTTTTCCCCATCACGGTCAGATCGGCATCCGCATGATTTCCTCGTAGGCGGAAATCACACGGTCGCGGACCGTTACCATGGTTTCAAGGGCAACTTCGGTTTCCGTGACCGCAGTCACCACATCGACAACATCGGTTCGCCCTTCCATCATCCCGATGGATTTGTTGTCCATATCCCGGCCCTTGTCGACGACACCCTGGACGGCCTCCTGGACCATTGCTCCGAAATCGACCCCGTTCCGGGCGGATGGCAGATCGTCCGACGCTCCGGCCTGGTTGGCCAGTTTGGCCGCCATTTGGTAGGCATTGCTTGCAACCGATGGGGTGGACATGACGTGTTTGCCTCTGTTGTTGTTCGTTCTGGTCTGCCGGTTCTAGCGCCCGGTCAAACCACCAGGCCCTGTTTTCAGGCCTTGAGAATATCGATGGTTCTTTGAACCATGCGACGGGTGGCCTCGATCACATTCAGGTTCGCTTCGTACGAACGCTGCGCCTCTCTCATGTCGACGGTCTCAACCAGCGTGTTGACGTTCGGCGTCTTCACATAGCCTTCCGCATTGGCCGCCGGATGCCCGGGCTCATAGCGCGTATCGAAGTCCGAGGGATCTTCTGCGACTTTGCCGAGCTCAACCATCTCGGCTCCTACTTCTTTCGCGAAATGACTTTTGAATGTCGGGATTTTCCGGCGATACGGATCATCTCCCGCAGACCGCCCGGTCGAATCGGCATTCGCGATATTCTCCGCGATTATCCGCATCCGGCCATTTTGAGCCTTCAAGCCCGAGGCCGATACGAACAGGGATTTCATCAGATCCATTTTAAATCTCCTCTCGGCTCAAGCGGTGTCCCGCGAGCCGAAGTTCTATGCGGATTTGGAAAGAGCGGTTCGGATCAAACCGAGGCTCTTGGAGTACAGTGATACCGCGGCCTGGTAATCCATCTGGTTCTCCGTAACCTTCATCATCTGCTCTTCCAGCACCACGTTGTTGCCGCTGGGCGTGGTTTCAAACATATCCTCTTTGACCACCTTGCCGTTCGAGCTAGCAGAAAGCATGCCGGTTATGTGCCCTGACTTCGTAACCTTGGTCTGAAGCCCGAATTCCTGCCTGCCGATATGATCGGAGAAACTGTATGATTCCAGCTCTTTAGCAGTGTATTTCGGCGTATCCGCATTGGCGATATTCTCGGCAAGAACGCCCTGACGCACTTGGTGCCATTGCATTTTCGACTTCAGGGCCTGAAAAATCGGCAGGTCTGTCAGCGCCATGAGATTCACCATTCGTTAACAATCTAGGTAAACATTGCCGAGCTAAAGGTTAACGAATGGTTAACATCACTGCGCCCGTACTGGGAAACCCCAACAAATATCAGTGGATGAGCCAATTGCAATTTGCAAATCCAGCACTTTCCCACACATGAAGCAGGCAGATTTTTCCTACTTCTGTTAACTTTCCGAGAGTAAGGGATTCGCGTTTGCCTGGGTATCGGATACCAAACAAGAACGCACCGGAGAATGGGCCAAGCGCACCATGCATGACAGATGCCTCTCGCACGGTTTTCCTTGCTGAGGCTGTCAGTCGACTGGAGGGCTGCAATAACCCCAGTTCCGGCAGCGTTTGGCAAAAACAAATTGCAGGCGTGAGCAGCAAAGACTGGAAGGGGTAGGCATGTACACGTGGATTGCGGAGACATTTGGCATAGCCGATGGTCTGGCCAGAGGCCTCGCCTTTGCCATAGCTCTGGGTATCGTTCTGATTCTTATTGCACTTTTCGTCTACATCTTGAAGCGCTTGACAGGCTCTCACTTGTCTGCCGGCCGCAACAGGCAGCCGCGTATAGCTGTGATGGACGCCGCAAACATCGACACCCGCCGGCGCCTTCTGCTGATCCGCAGAGACAATGTAGAGCACCTCATTCTGGTGGGAGGTCCAAGTGATATTGTCGTTGAACAGGGTATCGTCAAGAATTCGCCCCTCGCGGCCAATGGGCCACGCCCGCAGACAGTCATGCCGGCAGCTCCGGGTTACACTGTCCCCACGGCCGACCCTGACAATGCACAAATTGACACGGCACAAACTGCCGCTCCAGCCGAAGCAGCAGCCCGGCTCGCCGCTCAAACTCCGCCCGCAGCGAAACCTCCTCAGTCTCCCGTGGTCCGCCCGAGTGCGCCGGTCCCACCAGAGCCATCCGTAAGGCGGCCAGTGCAACCAGAACCCGCCAAGCGGTCGGCAACGCCTCCAGCATTTAGCCAGAACCGGCAGGATCAACCAAAACCCAATCCCGCCAGGTCGTTGCTGCAAGCTGCTGCGAGCGGACGAATTGCTCCGACATTCGGCAAGGACCAGCCTGCGTCTAGCGTGAAGCCGCACGTCCAAAACCCCGGACAGCCTCCCTTGCAAGCAACTCGCCCCGCGCAAGCTCAGCGGCCCGTCGATCCGGCTCAGGTAAACACACCCGCGAAATCTGCAGCCCCTCATCCAGATGCAGCCGTTGCCGGCTACACCCACGATTTGGCCCATGTCTCTGCCCCCAGGCAAGATCCCGCCGCCCCCCAAACTCCGCGCCAGGTTACCCCCCCTTCCTCTGGCCCTGCAGCACGGGCGACGACCGCATTCTTGAAACCGGCCGCCCAAAATGATGCCGCCGGACCTTCAGCCCCCTTACCAAGTCAGCCAGCAGCTCCGGAGGCTGGAGAGAATGAAAAGCCGCCAGTCCCGGAACCTGCCGACAAGGTTTCCAGTTTGTCTTCGCAACCAGAGCCAACGGTTCAGCTATCGCCACAGGTTGCGCCAGAAGTCCATTCAAACAGCACTGCGCCTGACATAAAGACTGCAGATATCGAAGCGATTTTCGCGGATGACCCCGCAGCCCACCCCGCTCAGGAAACAGGTGACTCTTTGCCTGACACTCCGGGCACTCCAGACGATGACGACACGACCCCAGCCGATACAGGTAAAAAGGAGGTCGCATCAGACGCGCCAAACCCCCTCGAGGATGAAATGGCAAAAATCCTTGATGAAATGCATGGATCACAAAAACAATGACCCTCTCTTTCGGCCGTGTTCCCAGACGGCTGATCATCTGCGCTGGTGCGACGCTCGGCGTTAGCCTGCTGTTTCTTGCAGCTCCGGCCATTGCCCAGGAAATAACTGTTGGGTTCGGCGAGAACAGTACCTTGACGGAACGGGCTGTTCAGCTTGTTGCCCTGCTAACGGTTCTTAGTCTTGCGCCATCAATACTGGTCATGGTGACCAGTTTTACCCGAATTGTTGTGGTCCTGTCCCTTTTGCGCTCTGCGATCGGCTTGCAGACCGCACCTCCCAACATGGTAATGGTCAGTCTCGCCCTGTTTCTCAGTGCGTTTATCATGGCCCCAACCCTGCAAACAGCCTACAGCGAAGGCATCGAACCGCTCGTGGATGGAACGATAGAGTTCGATCAGGCGTTTGAACGAACATCAGCGCCGTTCCGAACCTTCATGCTGTCTCAGGTCCGCGAGAAGGATCTCGCACTGTTCCAGGAGCTCTCTGGAAAAGACGCGCCGGAAACGCCTGACGATTTGGCGATGGCGACGCTGGTACCGGCTTTCATGATCAGCGAATTACGCAGGGCTTTCGAAATCGGCTTCCTGCTCTATCTACCGTTTCTGATCATCGACTTGGTGATTGCCTCGGTTCTCATGTCCATGGGGATGATGATGTTGCCGCCAGTTGTCATTTCCCTGCCGTTCAAGCTGATTTTCTTTGTGCTTGTCGACGGCTGGAACATGGTGGCCGGGAGCTTGGTGAAAAGCTTCGGAGGCGGTTAGCCGCCTTGCACGCTCCAGAGGTCTCTGCAGCAGCGGATCAGCTTTGGGGGAAAGGTATTTCGACGGGAACAGAAAAGAGTTTCAGCTTTATCCGGTGCCACCAGCAGCATTGGTATTTTGAGTAGAGCTTTGCTGATCGGTGGCAGCCTGCTCCGGATCTTTCCGCGGTGTCATGTATTGGCGCCGGTATTCTTCCATAAACGTATCGAGCTCATCCGTCCCGGCCAGCTTGTTAGCGACGTCCAGAAACTCCACTCCCTGGGCCTCGATAGGCCTCGTAACAACCTCGAAGGCAAGAGCCTCGGGACTGTCGGCCATCTTGGGCATGTACTTTGTCTGAAGACGGTTCAGGCTCAATTGGTCTCCGGCCAGGGAATAGGCAATACCGGTTCGCAGGATGTCACGCCGTTCCAGGGCATCAAGTGGGATATTGTCTGACCAGCGCGACCCGTGCATCGCCTCCAGCTGCTCACCGGCCTCACGCCAGCTTTGCGCTGCCCAGAACGTATCGGCCCGCAACCGGTCAACATCGCTGCCACGCATGTTACGCACCAGCTCCAAGGCCAGGTCCGGACGGCCACTTGCAGTCAACGCGCGCGCCTCAACAATGTTTCTTTGCCGTTCCAGCGTAGAGGGAAGACTCGCCTGACGCGTCCGGTTCAATACTCGAAGCGCCTCTTCCGGTTTGCGGTCAATCAGATATATTGCCCCCAGATCCGCAGCGATCTGAGCTCTCGCAGCCCCTTTCAAACGATTGTCGACTTGGTGCCGGAGAAGCTCTGCCGCCTGATCGAGAAGATCGACCTCCACCAGACGTTTGGCCAAGCCCCGGACCATTTCGTCACCCCGCCGCCCGATTGGCGTCATCTCACGGAAATCATAGTAAAGCGACAACGCCTTGATCGGAGGCATCTCATCCGCCTTCCCATCCAGGAAGAGTGTTGCGAACAGGGCATTCATTTCTTCCTGCAGGAGACGCGTGGTATCCGCATCGGGCTGAGCCTGCACCGCAGACTTCATTGCCTCGAAAGCTTCTCTGTAGCGGCCGGACTCAGC
>JBNKOQ010000063.1:0-12621 GCA_050294735.1 Roseibium sp.
AAGTTGCAAATAACCGTCATTCAGCGTCGTTGCCTCATCCTTGCGCTGATTCAAAAAGGCTTCCATCGGCTCAAACCGGGCAATCGCCTCATCCACCATGGGGTCAGATCCTTTGCGATAAGCCCCCAGCCTGATCAATTCTTCCATATCCGTGTAGGTCGACAGGAGCTGCCGCGCCTTGCGCAAAACCGGCAACTGCTCGTCCGGAACACATCGCGGCATGGTTCGCGACACTGACTTTAGCACATTAATGGCCGGATAGCGCCCTCGCTCGGCAATCGCCCGCTCCATCACGATGTGCCCATCCAGAATACCGCGCACCGCATCCGCGACCGGTTCGTTGTGATTGTCCCCTTCGACCAGAACCGTGAACAAACCGGTGATCGATCCGCTTCCGACCCGGCCCGGCCCGGCCCGCTCTAGCAAACGCGGCAATTCGGTAAAGACCGTGGGAGTGTAACCTTTCGACGTCGGCGGCTCGCCGATGGATAGCCCGATCTCGCGCTGTGCCATGGCAAAGCGGGTGATGGAATCCATCATGCACAGGACATTTTTATCTTCATCGCGGAAGTGTTCCGCCACAGTCATTGTCAGATAGGCCGCCTGACGCCGCATCAGCACACTTTCATCGGACGTCGCGACAACCACGACCGAACGTGCCAGCCCTTCCTCACCCAGATCGTCTTCAATGAACTCCTGAACTTCGCGGCCCCGTTCCCCGATCAATCCGATGACCGCGACATCGCAGGCCGTATTGCGCGCGAGCATCGACATCAGAACGGACTTCCCAACACCGGACCCGGCAAAAATCCCCATCCGCTGGCCTTCGCAACAGGTCACAAACGTATTGAGAGCCCGGACCCCGAGATCCAGCGGTCCGCCAACCCGCGCCCGTTCCGAGGCCGGTGGAGGAGACGTTCTCAGCTTCCTCGGCGCTTCGCCGCCCGGCAAGTCGCCCTTCCCGTCGATTGGCTCGCCCATGGCGTTGATGACACGTCCCAGCCACGCATTGGCCGGATGAACAACACTGTCACGCGCGCTGATGACAGCCTTGCAGCCCATCCGAACGCCTTCCAATCCGGAAAACGGCATGCACAAGGCGTGGTTATTCCTGAAACCCACCACCTCCGCCGGAACTTTCGGGTTGTCTTCTCCACTGTCTATCAACAACCGGGATCCAACGCTCATTTCGTGGATCGGACCCGCGATTTCGACCAAAAGTCCCTGCACCGCGGCCACGCGACCGTAAATTTCCGTCGCGATTAGCGAATCAATTTCTGCAAAAAGCGACTTCAAAACGATTTCCTCTCGGTTCTTGTTGGTTTTGGTAACCTATCGTTTACGTCTCTGGTTAATCTTAATGAATGGAACGTTGACAGGCGAGAGCCATTTCAAAGTCCAGCAGCTTTGTGGAGAATGAATCTGAACGGAGTCAGTTACGCTGCCTTCCTAATGTAAAACATTAAGATCCCGAAATCCGATTTTTTTTAGCGGACTCAAGATCTTGAATGTTTTTCACAGTTTCCTTCTCTTGGAGCTTGCCGCTACGAATTAGATTTTGTTAACCATTAACGACTAGCTTTGAGTCGGGGTTAAAGGCAGTCCTACGTAGCAGGCACCGACAGAGCCGTTGCGACTTGCCCAGGAAAGGCAACATAAGGGGATTGGCATGCGTGTATTGTTGATTGAGGATGACAGCGCTACAGCACAAAGCATTGAGCTGATGCTGAAGTCTGAAAACTTCAATGTCTACACGACAGATCTTGGCGAGGAAGGAATCGACCTCGGCAAGCTGTACGATTATGATATTATTATGCTGGATCTGAACCTGCCGGACATGTCCGGGTATGAGGTTCTCCGGACTTTGCGTGTCTCAAAAGTGAAGACGCCAATTCTCATCCTTTCCGGCAACGCCGGTATCGAGGATAAGGTTCGCGGCCTTGGCTTTGGCGCTGACGATTATATGACCAAGCCGTTCCACAAAGACGAACTGGTTGCCCGCATTCATGCGATCGTCCGCCGCTCCAAGGGACATGCCCAGTCGATCATCGTCACCGGTGATTTGAAGGTCAATCTGGATACCAAAACCGTCGAAGTCGGCGGCCAGCGTGTTCACTTGACTGGCAAGGAATACCAGATGCTTGAGCTTCTCTCCCTGCGCAAAGGGACGACGCTCACCAAGGAAATGTTCCTCAACCACCTTTATGGCGGTATGGACGAACCGGAATTGAAGATCATCGACGTCTTCATCTGTAAGCTCCGCAAGAAGCTTGCAGCAGCGACTTCCGGCAAGAATTACATCGAAACTGTCTGGGGCCGTGGCTATGTGCTGCGCGAGCCAGAGGTCGAACAGGCTGCATAAGCGGCACTGGACTTCCGCTTAAAAAAACCCTCGTGGCCATGCTGCGAGGGTTTTTTGTTGTCCAATCAGGTACGGTCACCTGCCCTTTTCTCGTCAGGCGCCGCTGGCGAAGAAACGCCTCAACCCGATCTTGCCGGCTGAACAAACAACGGCACGCCGGGTCATACCACCCGGGCAACGCCGGAGGGCCTTCCGGCCCATAAGCAAACACCTCACTTGGAAACGCGAACGAAAAAAGCCGGTGCAGTGCCGCACCGGCTTTCATCGTCTCCAGGTCATGGACCCAAATTCAGCGCCGAAGAATTCCCGCTCCAGCAACCGCCCGCGTGGCGCCCGCTGTTGCCAGGGAAGCAGCGACCTTCTCCTTGCGCTGGAACAGCCCGCGCTTGCCGGGAACCGGCTTGAAGGCATCCGTCAGGCCAACCACCGTCTCCGCGGCACCCAGAACCAGATACCCGTCCTCCGGAACCATCTTGGCCAGCCGGTCCAGAATTTCCGATTTTGTCTTCTGGTCAAAGTAGATCAGGACGTTGCGGCAAAACAGAATGTCGAACTCGCCGAGATGGGAGAAATTATCCAGAAGATTCAGCTTGCGCCATTCGATCATGGCCCGCATCTCGGGATTGATCTGCCACATGTCGCCCTTCTGGTCGAAGTACTTCAGCAGCATCTGGATCGGCAAACCACGCTGCACCTCGAACTGGCTGTAGAGACCCGCCTTGGCCTTTTCCAGCACCTCGTTCGAGAGGTCGGTTCCCAAGATCCGCGTCCGCCAGCCTGCCAGCTTGGCACCAGCTTCCTTGATGCAAATCCCCAGAGAATAGGGTTCCTGGCCGGAAGAGGCCGCTGCACACCAGATCTTCAACGACCGTGTCCGCGCGCGCGCCTGCAAAAGCGCCGGCAGCATGGTCTCATTGAAATGATCGAAAGGCGTCTTGTCCCGAAAGAAGAAGGATTCATTCGTGGTCATGGCCTCGACCACATCATTCTCCAGCTTGGCGTTGCCGCCGCGCTGCAAGGCGCCAATCAGAGCGCTTAAGGTATCCAGCTTGACAGCTCGGGCCAGCGGAAGAAGCCGACTTTCAACCAGGTACTGCTTGTCAGGCGACAAAACCAGCCCGGAGCGATCCTTGAGGTATTTTCTGAGAAACTCAAACTCATTCGGGGTCATCGGGTGTTCCCCTTCAACACGCGGGCCAGTTTCGGACCAATTTCCGGCAGCGGTAATACATCACTGCACATTCCCGTATTTGCAGCAGCGCCTGGCATGCCCCAAACAACACTCGTGGCTTCATTTTGCGTCACAATACTGCCCCCGCCAGCGGCGATCGTTCGAACTCCGTCGGCACCGTCGTGTCCCATACCAGTCAGGATCACGGCAAGCGTTGCGGATCCGTAAATCTTGGCAACGCTGTCAAAAAGCGGATCAACCGCAGGCTTGCAAAAGTTCACGGGGGGACCATCCGTCAGGCGGATTTTCACCGCTCCGGCATCTTTCTCGAGGATCATGTGCTTGCCCCCCGGGGCCACATAGATGTTGCCGGGCTTGATGACTTCCCCATTCTCACCTTCTTTGGAAGGACGCAGAGCCGCTTTGCCAACATGCTCTGCCAGAATGGCGGTGAAGGTCGGCGGCATATGCTGTGTGATCACCACAGGAACATCGTGAATTGCCGTCCCGATGTCCTTCATCACTTGTTGAAGCGCCTGCGGGCCGCCGGTTGAAGACCCAATCGCCAGGATACGTGGCTTGACGGACGCATACGGCCGCAGCTTGAACGCGGGCTTGGCCACCGCAGGAGCAGCACCACGCATGCCCTCGCGCGCCATCCCTACACGGCTGACCTGAGCTTGAGATGCGGTCCGTCCTGCATTCGTCTCCGCGCGCATTGTCCGCGCGGGGCCGCGGGTCCGAATGGCCCGCATGCCGAGGGCCTTGACCTTCTCGATCAGTTCCCGACGGAAATCGACCGACGTGGTCACTTCCGAAGTGGATTCTGGTTTCGGAACATAATCCGAAGCACCGAGGGACAGGGCCTTGAGGCTGATTTCCGCATTGCGGCGTGTCAGCGTGGAAGCCATGATGACGATAAGGTCGCGCTTTTTGGCCAGCATGAGCGGCAACGCCGTCATACCGTCCATTTCAGGCATCTCGATATCCAACACAACCACATCGGGGTTGCTTTTCTCGATGTCATCGACGGCAAGCCGGCCATTCCTGTGGGAGCCAACAACGGTCAGGCCAGGATCCTCATCCAACCAACGGGACAGGAGGCCACGGATGACGACAGCGTCGTCAACAACCATTACGCGTATGGGGTCCGTACCCGGGTTTGCCCCGGTCGTGATATTTTTTTGTGCAAAGGCCATTAACAGGGTCCAGTCGCAAACTTAGATGAGGCCGACTTCCTGAAACTTGGCTTCGACGATTTCCCGATCGAAGGGCTTCATGATATATTCATTGGCACCGGCCCGAATGGCCCTGGCGATATGTGCCACATCGTTTTCCGTTGTACAGAACACGACGATCGGCTTTTCTCCGCCTTCCTCACCGCGCAAACTTGTCAGGAATTCCAGCCCATCCATAACTGGCATGTTCCAGTCAAGGAGGATTGCGTCAGGCATGGTCTTGCGGCATGCATCAAGTGCCTGCTGACCGTCCTCAGCTTCTGTAATGTCAAAATTCATGTCTTCCAGGATGCGGCGTGCCACCTTCCGGATTACACTTGAATCATCGACGACAAGACATTGTTTCATCTCGTAAGTCTCCGCTAATCGGTCGGATGAATCCGGCGCGAAAAAGTTAGGCCGCAGCCGATGCTGCCATTGGTTCAGGGAACATGGAGCCCAGCAGGCGGGCAACGTCCAGAATAACCATCAACTTACCATCCAGCCGATGCACGCCCCCCGAAATCTCCGCCCAGCGCTTGTCCAGGTTGGATGGGTTCGGTTCGGCCGTGTTTGCCGGCAGGTTAAGCACTTCACCGACAGAATCGATCACCAGACCGTAGCTCTCGTGTTTGTACTCAATCCCAACAGCCATCATCTGCTCCTCTTCCTGAGGTGGCAGATGCAGCCTGCGCCGCATATCGATAGCTGTCACAATTCGACCGCGAAGGTTCAGCACACCTGCCACTTCAGGCGAGGACAAAGGCACGCGGGTAACGCTCTCCGGCACGAAGACGTCGTGCACCTGAGAAATCGGGAGGCCAAACAGCTGGCCTCCGATCACAACTGTTACATACTGAATTTTGTCACCGCTGGCGGTCACACTGGTGTCAAGCTCAAGCTCTGTGCTCGTCATGCCGCAACTCCCATTTCACCCGAGAACACATCCTTAAGGGCAGCAATCAATCCCGGACGGTCGAACTTCGCGACATAGTCATCAAACCCTGCCTGACGTCCGCGCTCGATAGAGGCCGGCGTCACCATGGCCGAGAGAGCCAGGATCGGAATATTCCGGAAGCGCGGGTCACGCCGGATTGCTTCGCAGAATTCGAAGCCGTTGATTTCCGGCATCTCGATGTCCGAGACAATCGCATTGAACTTGCTGCCATTTTCCAGCAGTTCCAGCGCCTGTTTTGGGCTGTCGCAGGTCGTCACGTCGTAACCTGCGGCCTTGAGAACCGGCGTCAGCATGTTCCGGAAGAACGCTGAGTCATCGACGAAGAGTACTTTCTTCGTCAGCGACGCAATGTCCATTTCCTTGCGCATGAACCAGTCTTCAAAGGCCTGCGGCAGGTAGTAACCAAGGTCGATGATCTCGGTTGCACGATCCTTGATGACCGCGGACCCAAGGACACCGGCCCGTTCGGAACCAACCTCGATGTTCATGCTGTCTTCGACGATGTCGACAATTTCGTCGACAACAAGACCCATGGAACGGCCACTGTCGGAGAAGACCAGCATTGGCTGCGTTCCCTCCAGCTTGTGCTGGTCGCCGTCGTTGATATAGACGAGCGGCATGAGCGCCCCGCGGTACTGGACAAGATCGCGGCCATTCGACCGTTCGATCTTGGACACCTCGAACTCTTCCAGGCGGGTGACCAGTGACAGCGGCACCGCCTTCGGTTCCGGCTCTCCAGCACGGAACAGCAGCAGGGAGATCGTCGACTGGCTGGTGTGAGCCTTCTGGCTTAGATCTTCCGCTTCTTCTTCTGCCTGTTCGGCAACAGCGCTGGAAGCATGGCTTGCCATGGCACTCGCAACACCGTTGGGATCGATGATCATGATGACCGAGCCATCACCCAGGATGGTGTTCCCGGAGAACATGGTCAGGTTGCGAAGCATGGTAGACATTGGCTTGACCACGATTTCTTCCGTATGGAAGACCCCGTCAACGACAACCCCAAAGGTATCGCTGCCCACCTGCATGACCACAATGAACCCATTGTCGTCATTGATCGCGTTCTCGACGTTCTCGCCTTCATAGATGCCCAGAAGCTGGGACATATGAACCAGCGGCAGCAACTTGTTGCGCAAGCGCAGGACCGGCGTGTCCTTGATCCGCTCGATCCGGTGCTCGGAGTTGTTCTGAACCCGGACCAATTCCACAACAGACAGCTGCGGGATGGCGAAGCGATCTCCGGCGGCCTCAATGATGAGGGTCGAGACAATCGCAAGTGTCAGCGGGATCTTGATGATAAAGCTGGAACCCTTGCCCTGCGTGGAACGCAGATCGACGGTACCGCCAATCACCTCGATGTTGTTGCGGACAACGTCCATGCCAACACCGCGGCCGGAAACACTTGTCACCTGTGCTGCGGTCGAGAAACCTGCCGCGAAGATGAACTTGTGAATCTGCGCGTCGGACATCTTCTCGATTTCAGCCTCTGTGGCCAAACCGCGCTCAAGGATCTTGTCCTTGATTTTCTTGACATCAAGCCCCTTACCATCATCGCGCACTTCGATGATGATATGGCCGCCTTCGTGGTAAGCGGCAAGGGTGATCGTGCCCTTCTCCGGCTTGCCTGCGGCACGGCGTTCTGCCGGCATTTCCAGACCGTGATCGGCGGAGTTCCGGACCATGTGGGTCAACGGATCCTTGATCATCTCAAGAACCTGGCGATCCAGCTCGGTGTCAGCGCCGATCATTTCCAGTTCAATCGGCTTTTCGAGTTCCTGACCCAGGTCCCGAACAATCCGGGGAAGCTTCTGCCATGCATTGCCAATCGGCTGCATGCGGGTCGCCATCACACCTTCCTGCAGTTCCGCCGTCACATTCGACAGGCGTTGCAGCGGCACCTTGAATTCGCTGTCCTCATGACGGCGAACGATTTCAAGAAGCTGGTTGCGCGTCAGCACCAGTTCGGAAACCATCGTCATCAGGTGTTCAAGCGTATCGACAGCGACACGGATAGACTGGTTGGAAACGGAAGAGCCGCCAGATTTCTTTTCTGCCGTATCAGCCTTCTTTTCAGCTGCCTTTGCAGGAGCCTTGGCTTTAACCGGCTCAGGCGCGGCTTCAGGCTCAGGCGCTGCTTCCGCCTCAGGAGCCTCCTCAGCCACTTCAACCTCGATCTCCGTTTCGCGGAAAGCCCGCTCCAGGTCATCAAGGGAAACCTCTCCCGGACGCAAGGGGCGGTCCAGCTCCTGCTCCGGCAGTTCGAAATTGTCTTCCGGTTCAGCCTCAGCAGCTGGAGCCTCGGCGGTATCGTCTGCGACAGTCTCCGCACTGGTCGACATGCGGACCAGCTCGGCAATCAGATCGCTGTCGTCACCCTGAGGCTCTTCACCTTCAGCCGCTTCCAGATCTCCAAGGATATCCTTGATCCGGTCGATGGAGCTTAGAATGAGCGAAACCGCTTCAGGTGTAACGGGAACACCGTCCCGGAACTTGCCCATCAGCGTCTCGGCCGCATGCGCTATACCTTCGAGCCGGGGAAGGCCCAAAAACCCGCAGGTGCCCTTGATCGTATGAACAAGACGAAAAATATTATTGAGGATCGTCGCGTTGTTGGGTTCCTGCTCGAACTTCACGAGCTCTACGTCAACAACATCAAGACTCTCGTTAGTCTCAGTTATAAATTCCCTGAGAAGGTCGTCCATGGCCTGCTCTCACCCGACTTGGTTACTGGTTCCGCGCCTGCTAAAGGCGGCTGGACCGTTATGTCCATGTCAGTAAGGTTCGGCTCAAACAGTTAAGATACGCTGAAACATTCAAAGAGTTTTAGTAAGCGATCTTACGCAGCCTTTGAGGCGGATATTTTAACCGTGTCTTCATCTTTCACAATGGACAGGGTCATTCCACACTCGCGGGCAAGAAGAACTGTATAAATCGGTTGTACAGAATGCGCGTCTACTCGCTCGGGCTCTTCGCCTGAAAGAGTCTCATGCATTCCCAGCGGAATACGCGGGTTCAATCCCTTTGCCGCCAAGCTGAACTCAGGAGCGGAAGGCTCGCCTTCCATCGAGACAGTGATATCGCCGCCGCGCGGAACACATTGATTGGCAATCAAAATCAGATTGAGCAGAAGCTTCACATAGTTCTTCGGCATCAGATGCCGCTGCAGCTGCCAATCCAGCTGCGACTTTTCATTTTCCATGAAGCCGGTCGCCACGACCTGGGCATCGCCAAGGTCGATTTCGGCGCCTGCGGAACCGGCTGCCCCAAAGGCCAGGCGTGCGAACTGGAGCTTTGCGGATGCCTGACGGGCACTTTTCCGGATCAGGTCCATGGCGAATTCGCGCATGTCCTCCGAGCCTTCCTCGTCAAGGACTTCCAGTCCGTTGGTAATGGCTCCGACCGGGCTGATAATATCGTGGCACACACGACTTGCGACCAAGGCAGACAAATCGAGCGAGGAAAGTTCTTTGAGTTCGGACATGGCGTTTCAAAGCTCTTCTTGCGCAAAGGCAGCATTGCGATTCGGTTGGTTAATCATCAGGGATACACATCGCAGGCTGCCCTGCCAAGACGGTGCAGCCTGTCAATGAGCCGGTTTGCACCCGGTTTTTTCAGAATTTCGGTCGGCATCCACCATCAACTGTTTACCATTGACCATAAAAAGAAACCGGTTGACCACCGAATGGAAGAAAATCAGCTTGCCGTCGACCAAGGCAAAAATGAACGGATTGCCGGCCGTTGCATATCCCTCAGCAAGCGCATATCCGCCGCATCCGGCATATAAAGGCGCGTAAGTATCCGGGGCCCTCTTGAAGGCTTCCATATTCCCCTGATTGACGAAAACCCACTCGGCGCCGCCCCACTTCAGCTCATATTTGTGGTTCCCTAGACGCGGCTTGCCGTCGACAAAATAGGCGACCGGATCATGTCCGCCGATGGCATATCCGCCGATCGGATCCGGTACAAAAAGCTGGGGACGGGCATGGCTTTCACCCGCAAACGCGCAAATCAGCAGCATCGCGGCCCGCAGCAGCCACAACCTTGTCCCATTTGCAGTACAATTTGCCATTGATTCGTATCCAGTCTAGGCCAACAGATAAGGCGAATCATCGTTCAACCTCCGCCAGTCTACATTATCGCCAGCACATTACGGCTCTCAGCCGGAACGCCTCTGCAAGGGAGACAATCTGAATGAAACGGCTCACAACACTCGTTGCACGAGGAGTGCTCGTAGCGGCTCTCGCCTTCGGCGCGTTGTCCAACCAGACGCAGCAGGTTTTGGCCGCTCAGGGAGACCCCCTTCCGCCGCAAACCTATGGCGAAGACGAGATCGTGAAAGCCGGGCACCAGTTTTTCGGGTCTGTCTCCGGCAGCCTCGCCTCGGTCATTGAACGAGCCTTCAGCAAATACGGCCAGCCCAACGGCTACATTCTTGGCGAAGAAGGCGCCGGGGCTTTCGTCGCGGGCGCCCGTTACGGAGAAGGCGATCTCTACACCCGCAATGCCGGAACTCACAAGGTTTTCTGGCAGGGGCCCTCAGTAGGCTGGGACTTCGGCGGTGATGGCGCCCGGGTAATGATGCTGGTTTACGAACTGCCATCGACCGACGCGATCTACAACCGGTTCGCCGGTGTCAACGGCTCCGCTTATCTGGTTGGCGGTATTGGCATGACCGTTTTGGCCAATAACGATATTATTCTCGTACCCGTCCGGGCCGGGGTTGGCGCGAGACTTGGTGTCAACATGGGATACTTGAAGTTTACGCGCAAACCGACGTGGAACCCATTTTAAGACGGAATGTCGTAAATTCAGCCAGAAATATACTCTAAAAACTTGGCTGAATTGACCGTCTCGTCTAATGATGGGATGGTTTTACATCCTTTAATAGTCCACGGAGCCGGTCGTGATCGAAGCGGCAATGTATATTGCACTCGGTTTTTTTCTCGCCACCTTGCTGGCGGCTGCGCTCTTTCCGGCTTTCTACAAGCGCGCTGTCCGCCTGACGCAAGAGGCGATGAAGGCCGTCAACCCCGCCAGCTATGCTGAAGTGCGAGCAGCTCAGGACTATGAGCTGGCTAAACACGCCCTCGCATTGCGGCAGGTGGAGCGCGCTGTCGAACACGAGCGCGAGCTCAGCGTCAAACACCGGCTGGAAGCTGGTCAGTTGACGGCGGAACTTGCACGATTGAAAACAGCCCATGCCCAGGAGCTCGCAGCCCTGACTTCAAGCCTTGAACAGGCAAAGGAGACCGCGGGTGGCAAGCAAGGCGAGGCTGCGAAGCTGACCGCCGAACTGGACCGGGCAAAGGACGAACTCACCCGCACCCAGCAGGCACTCGCAGCAGCCCGCGCGGAAGCAGATCTCCTCAAAGAAAATCAAAAGCCGGAAGGCGCGGCGTGGCTGCCGGCGGAAGATGCCATGGCGCTGACCACCATTACAGGTCTCGAATCCCAGATTGCGACCCTCAAGGCCCAGCTGGCGCATGCAGGCAGTGGCGGGCGCGCGCAATCCCCCTCTCTGCTGCAGGAGGAAACCGAAGACCTGAAAAGAGTGGTCGCCCAGCTCGAAGCAGAACTGGTGGATACGGAAACGAAATATATTTCGGCCCAGACCGAGGTCACCCGCCTGTCGGTCCTGCTCGACCAGTCAGAAACCTCTCCGGATGAACGCCTGGATCAGCTGCAACGGGACCTGAAGTGGGCCGATGACGAAAAAGCGAGGCTTACGGCACTCGTGCACATGCGCGAGCGCGGGCTGAAACATGCCAAGGCCTATGTCGGCAAACTGCAAAAAGACCTCCAGGCCAGCCCGGAACTGAAAGCTGTTCGTAGCGACCTCGCCGCTTTGACGAAGCAACTGACCGGCACACCAACGCCGGAGGACGCTGCTGAGAAAAAACCGTCTGCGGAACCCTACTCATCAGGTGCAACGGCAAAAGAGGCCGGTGCAACTGCCGGGAGCCCAAAACAACAGGACAGGCAGGCTCCGCCGCAGGCAAATTCAAAAGGGTCTGAAAAAATCGATGCCAAGACCCTGGTCAGCCGGATTGTCCGCTCGAGCCAGCAGCAGATAAAGCCGGCAAAAACCGCGAAGACAGAAGGCTCCGGCCTCGCGCCAGCCGCACCGGCGCCTGCGGAGCAGAAGGCCGACCGCAACACCGGCCCTTCTGCAACAGACACAACAACTGAAGCTCCCTCACCGTCCGGCAAAAGGGCTTCTGGATCCCGCTCCAAAAAACGGGACGTAGCCTGAAACGGATTGACGCGCCCCCACTTCCAGCCCTTGGAACAAGACACCAGCGATGCTCATTGCACGACATAATGCCATTCTCGAACTTGCCCGGCAGATTGGGCGGGTCAGCGTCGACGATCTTGCCAAGCGCTTTGACGTCAGCCCGCAGACGATCCGGAAAGACCTGAACGAACTGTGCGAACGGCGCCTGCTGGCCAGAACCCATGGTGGGGCCCTTCTGTCATCAGGTATCGAGAACGTCGGCTATGAAGCGCGCCGGATTATTTCGAGCACGGAAAAGGCAGACATCGCCAAACAGGTCGCTGAACTCATCCCGGACAACGCGTCGCTGTTCATCAACATCGGCACAACAACAGAGGCCGTCGCCCAGGCCCTGCTGCAACACCGCGGCCTGATGGCAATCACCAACAACATCAATGTGGCAAGCCTGATGCGCGGTTATTCGCAAATCGAGGTTGTTGTCGCCGGCGGCGTCCTGCGCCACGCGGATGGTGGGATCGTCGGTGAAGCGGCCGTCGACTTCATGCGCCAGTTCAAGGTTGATTTCGCTATTATCGGGGCCTCCGCAATCGACCCCGACGGCTCTCTTCTGGATTACGACTACAGGGAAGTCCGGGTCATGCAGACCATCATGGAAAATGCATGCCATGTGATCCTCGT
>JBNKOQ010000064.1:0-12617 GCA_050294735.1 Roseibium sp.
GCCACTGCCCTGATCAAGCCGCTCGCCGCCATTGGCGGGCCGTTTGAGCTGGTCAATGGAAACGGCGAGACCGTGACTGACAAGGACATGGCCGGCAAGCCATCTATCTATCTGTTCGGCTTCACCTTCTGCCCTGACGTCTGCCCGACGACCCTGTCGGAAATGCAAGGCTGGATCGCCGCTCTCGGCGACGATGCTGACAAGATCAACTACGCCTTCGTCACGGTCGATCCGGAGCGGGACACGCCGGAAGTCATGCGTGACTATGTGGCAGCCTTCGATGAGAAGATCGTGCCGCTGAGCGGATCACGGGAACAGATCGATAAGGTTCTGAAAGCCTACCGTGTCTACTCGAAGAAAGTGCCACTTGACGACGGTGGCTACACGATGGACCATTCCGCTGCCGTGTTTCTGATGGACGCTAACAATCAGTTTGTCGGCACCATTGCTTACGGCGAAGCGGAAGACAGCGCCCTGCAGAAACTCAGGCGCCTGATCGACAATGCACCGGCCTCGACCTGAGGCCGGAGCTGAAAACGGATGAGCGAGACATGCGCATGTCCCTCTATCTTGGCCTGGCAGCAGGCGGCGTCCTTCTTGTCGCCGCCTCAAGCTTGCTATGGCTGCGCTATGGTCAGCGTATTTACTTCGACAAACTGATTGCCGGCATCGCCGGATGTTTCTGACCAGGCCAACTTCCCTTGTACCTCACGGTCCGCTAAGAGGCTCCGCATGAGCCAGAAGCAACGCCTCGACCAGCTCCTGGTTGACCTGAAGCATTTTCCAAGCCGGGCCCGTGCGCGTGACGCCATATTGCGTGGCACGGTCAATGTCGATGGAGCCGCCTGCCTGAAGCCCGCGCAGAAAGTCGCGGCGAACACGGCGATCACCGTGGCCGATCCGGCAGCGGCCTATGTGTCTCGGGCTGCTCTCAAACTGATCGCCGGATTGGATGCTTTTCAGGTGGACGTCTCGGACCGGGTTTGTCTGGATATTGGGGCTTCCACCGGCGGATTTACGCAGGTTCTTCTGGAGCGCGATGCAGCCAGGGTTCATGCCATCGACGTTGGTCACGACCAGCTGCACACCAGTCTCTCGAACAATCCCAAAGTCATCCGGCAGGACGGGTTGAACGCACGGGACCTGATACAGGATGATCTCGGCGGTGATCGCCCCGAAGTGCTCGTCTCAGACGTAAGCTTCATCTCGCTCAAGCTTGCCCTGCCTCCCGCGCTGGAAATTGCGGTTCCTGGCGCTGAAGGTGTCTTTCTGGTCAAGCCGCAATTCGAGGCTGGCCGCGAGAACATCGGCAAGGGCGGGCTGGTCGACCCGTTGATCGCGGAAGAAACCGCGCAAGGCCTCAAGGATTGGCTTTCGGCCTATCCGTGCTGGACCGCTGGCGAACTCGTCCCCTCCCCGGTGAAGGGCGGTGATGGCAACGCCGAATGGCTGCTGCATGGGCGTAAGGATGGCTGATTAGCGGCGGTATTTCCAACACAAATCCAGGCCTAAGCGACCCGGACAAGGCAGGACGCTTGCCCGCAAGCCCGTTCAAGGGTATCGCTCTGCCATGACACAGACAGAAACTTCCCTTTCCGTGACCAGCCTTGGCCATCGCGGCGATGGCATCGCCGTGACACCGGATGGCTCCATCTTTGTGCCGGGCGCCCTGCCCGGCGAAGAAGTGAGCGCCCGGATTGCCAACGGACGGGCCTCCCACATCACCATCACGACACCGAGTCCGGACCGGATCGAGCCGGTCTGCCAGCATTATGACACCTGTGGCGGCTGCTCCGTGCAGCATCTGGCGGAAGCTCCCTATCTGGAGTGGAAGCGCCAGCTGGTAATCAATGCCCTGGCGAACCAGGGTATCGAGACGGATGTCGCACCCACAGTTGCGAGCGAGCCGCAAAGCCGCCGCCGCGCCGTTCTGACCGCTGCCCGGGCAGGCCGCAGCATCCTCCTTGGCTATCACGAGAAGGCCAGCCACCGGATGGTGGACGTTTCGGAATGCCCGGTTCTGGTACCGGAAATCGTTGCCGGACTGAAAGGCCTGAAGCGGCTCTGCGTTGAACTGATGCCGAAGAAGGGAGAATTGCGGGTCAATGTGCTGTCGACAACCAATGGTCTCGACGTCGCCTTCGACCAGGCCGACCGGAAATACGAGAAACGCTTCGCCGCCCTGTCTCAGCTGGCGGTCGAACTGGACCTCACCCGCCTGACCATCAACGGCGAAACCCTGCTTGAAGCGCGCGCGCCAGCACTCGACATGGGCGGCCTTTCCGTTTCGCCGCCTCCTGCCGGCTTTACCCAGGCGACGAAAGCAGCCGAAGAAGCCTTGTCCAAACTGATGCTAAAAGGCCTTGGCAAGCCGAAAAAAGTCGCGGACCTTTTCGCCGGTGTCGGCACCTTCGCGCTGCGGATCGCCCGTGGTGCTTCCGTTCATGCAGTGGAAAGCGATGCCGCCGCACTCAAATCCCTGGACCGGGCCCTACGTGTTCCGCGCGGCCTGAAACAGGTGACCTTCGAGCGCCGGGACCTTTATCGACGTCCCCTGATGGCCGCTGACCTTGAGGGCTACGATGCCGTTGTCTTCGACCCTCCGAGAGCGGGCGCGCAAGCCCAGGCCGAGCAAATCGCGGCGTCAAAAGTACCCCACGTTGTGGCCGTTTCCTGTAATCCGGCAACCCTCGCCCGGGATCTTCGCACGCTGATCGATGGCGGATATAGCCTGCAGTCAGTCACGCCAGTGGACCAATTCCTGTTCTCACCCCATATTGAGTGTGTCGCCACCTTGAAACGGGAGTGAGACATGCGCGAGGCAGGAAACGAAACGTCGCCTCAAACAGCTGCTGGACGGATCCCGGAAACGCGGGAACAAAATCGTTTCCCCTTGCGAACACTCGCCTCTCGTGCCGGTTACGTCTGGCGGCAGGGCAACCGGCTGGCGCTCTACACGCTTCACGCCGAAGCCATGCGGCGGCTGAACAAGCGGCTGCAAAGAGACCTGCCTGCGACACCAGCGCCCGTGCCTGATGGCCCTGTACCAAGCCAGCGCCGGATGCTGACTGACATCGCAGCGCTGTTTGCTGCTGATTTGAAAGCCGTGGAGGATGGGATCTACCCAGCCCCGCGCGACGGCACCATGAGCCCGCGTGAGCTGCTGTCCACAAGCCTAGCCTTTTTCAGGGACGTTCCGGAGGTGACTAGGCGCCGGGCGACCGGCGCGCATCAGGAGGTGTTCAAAAACGGGAAGCAGAACAGCCTGCCACGGTATTATCAGCAGAACTTCCATTTTCAGAGCGATGGGTGGTTGTCAGAGGAAAGCGCCCGCCTTTACGATTTTCAGGTGGATGTGCTGTTTTCCGGAGCTACTGCCGCCATGCGCCGGCGGGCGCTGGTTCCCTTTGCAGATATCTTGAAGCGCAAGGACCAGCGCAAGGTCGCATATGCGGATCTTGCCTGTGGCACAGGAGGGCTGCTGCGGCCAGCCCTCGCCGCCTTCCCGCGCCTCAAAGGCATAGGGGTCGACCTGTCCGAACCCTACCTTCATGTTGCCCGTGAACGCCTGCCCTCACGCAGAGCCGGTTTCGTCAACGCCATGGCCGAGCAACTGCCCTTCGCCGACAACAGCATGGATGTTTTGTCGTGCGTTTTCCTCTTCCACGAACTGCCGCCGAAGGTGCGCCGTCAGGTCGCCTGTGAGATTGCCCGTGTCCTGAAGCCGGGTGGCAGCTTCCTGTTCGTCGACAGCCTGCAGACCGGGGACGTTCCGGACTATGACGGGCTTCTGTCACTGTTCCCGCAGTTGTTTCACGAACCTTATTACACCTCCTATCTGTCGGAAAATCTGGATGAAATTTTCGCTGACGCCGGCATGACGGCCCAATTCCGGACACCTGCCTTTGTGTCCCGCGTTGTTGAGTTCGCGAAGCACTAGAACCTTTCAGCGATACTGAAATATTTCCCGGTGATGTCTTGCCAGCAAGCTGGCAGGGGATTACATCAATTCCATGAGACTGGATCATTGGCTCTTGGAGAAGGGGGAAAGCCGGAGCGCCTTTGCGCGCCGCGCAAGTCTGTCCGCCGCCTCCGTCACAGCGCTGTGCAACGACCCCAATGCCTGGGTGTCCCGGGACATGGCGCGCAAAATTGCGGAGGCCACAGGTGGCGCCGTGACCCCCAATGATTTTCTCGGTCTATCCATCACCAAGGAGCATCCCGTGTCCCAGGCCCGTGTCGCAGAAGCCATCCGAGCATTCGAACGTGGTGAGGTCGTGGTCGTAACCGACGACGACGACCGCGAGAATGAAGGCGACCTGATTGTCGCCGCCGCCAAAGTGACGCCAGAGCAGATGGCCTTTGTCATCCGCCATACGTCGGGCATTGTCTGCGCCCCAATGACAGTCGATGCGGCCCGCCGCTTGAGGCTCGATCCGATGGTGTCGCAGAACGATGCACCGCTGGCGACAGCCTTCACCATCTCCGTCGATTACCGCCATGGACTGACCACCGGCATTTCCGCGGAAGAGCGCTGCTCCACAGCCAGGGCCCTGGCCAATCCGAACGCCGGAGCCGAGGATTTTGTCCGGCCCGGACATGTCTTCCCCCTGATTGCCAAGGAAGGCGGCGTGCTGATGCGCTCCGGCCATACGGAAGCTGCCGTCGACCTGTGCCGGCTCGCAGGGCTGGAAGAAGTCGGTGTCATCAGCGAGCTGGTCAACGACGATGGCACGGTGAAGCGCGGCGACCAGGTCAGCGCCTTTGCCGAAGAGCACAATCTCAAGACCGTGTCCGTGTCTGACCTGATCGCCTGGCGGCAACGTACAGAACGCCTGGTGGAACGGATCAACGAGCAACCGATCGACACCATTGCCGGTCCGGCCTATGCCATGACCTATTCAACGCCATACGACCCGATGCACCATGTGGCCGTGGTCTATGGCGACATCCTGGATGGCCGTAATGTGCCGGTGCGCCTGCAGCTGGAATCGGTGCTCGACGATGTCTTTGGACAAACGCAGCCGCTGGACACCACCATGCAGCTCTTCGCCGAACGTGGAAGGGGTGTCGTGGTTTACCTGCGCGAAGGGTCTGTCGGCGTTGCCCGCCAGTCCAAACGGACCCGCACGGACCTGGAAGCAGCTGAAACGGAAGAACATGGATCGGCGCAGGAACGGCAGGAGCAGTGGCGTGAAGTCGGGCTCGGCGCGCAGATCCTGAAAGACCTTGGCGTGACCTCAATTCAGCTTCTGGCCTCTCGCGAGCGGCACTATGTCGGACTGGAAGGCTTCGACATCAAGATCGAGGGTACAGAGATCCTCGACCACTGATCCCGCCCTGCGGATCAAAAGCCTCCGGTGCCGTCCAGACAGAACGGACAGCTGATCGGCACCGGGAACGCTTGCCTCTTGTCTCCTGACCGGAATACCCTTTATCCTGAAGCGAGAGGTCATTCGACCAGCCCGGGTTTTCAGACTTATTCAGGATTTCATCATGTCCGGCGGATTGTTCAAATCTGCGGCCGTGCTCGGTATTCTTGCCGCAGTCGGACCGCTTGCGATTGATATCTATCTTCCAGCCCTTCCGGCCATTGAGGCGGACCTTGGCGCTGGCATTGCATCAACGCAGATGACTTTGACCGCGTTCTTCCTGACCTTTGGTATTTTTCAGATGGTCTATGGCCCACTGTCGGACCAGATCGGCCGCAAGATACCACTTTACGCAGGGCTAACGGTTTTCATCGCCGGCTCGCTCAGCTGTGCCTTGTCACCATCAATCGAATGGCTGATTGCCGCCCGGTTTCTCCAGGGAATTGGTGCCGCGGTTGTCATGGTGATCCCCCGGGCGATTATCCGGGATATGTATACCGGTTATAAAGCCACCCGGCTGATGGCACTCGTCATGCTCGTTATCAGCGTCTCACCGATGCTGGCCCCATTGGCAGGAACCGGTTTGATCGCCATCGGCGGCTGGCAGACAATCTTCCTGTTTCTGACCGCGGCTGCGATGTTGTCTCTTATCCTGACCGGTTTTGTCCTGCCCGAGACCCTTCCCCATGACAAGCGTGTCCCTGTCAACGCGAAAAACATGCTGCATGGAACAAAAATTCTGCTGTCCGATCCAACATTTATGGGCCTGACTCTGATTGGCGGCTGCGGCATGGCCAGCTTTTTTGTCTTCGTCGCCAATGCCTCCTTTGTCTACACTGGGTATTTCGGCCTATCGCTTGTCGAGTTCAGTCTTGCTTTCGCTCTCAACGCGGTTGGCTTCTTTGCAACCTCCCAAATCGCCGCACAGCTCGGTCAGCGGTTCGGGATGACCAAGGTCATCGTCAATGCTGTCACAGGCTTTCTTGTTGTCGAGCTCATTCTTCTGACGCTGACACTTGCCGGCTTCGGCACGCTGCCTGTGGTCATCGCATTTCTGCTTTGCGGTAACGCTTGCCTGGGTCTCGTTATCCCATCGGCCATGGTTCTGGCCCTTGATCACCATGGTGACATCGCCGGACTTGCCTCCTCGCTGGGCGGCACGCTTCAGATGGTGATCGGCGGCCTGATGATCGCCGTGGCCAGTCCTTTTTTCGACGGAACGGTTACACCGCTCGTCGGCGCCATCACGTTTTGTGCTGTTGCCGCCTTCGTTCTGATGAAGAGCCTGCGCGTTGGCAACCCGGAGCCCCACGCGCTCTGAAACCACAGGTGCTGCCAGCTGCATACCAAAGCAGGATTCGGTTTTGACAATTCATCCGCATCTTGAAACAACGACGGTTGAAACAATCAAAACAGGACGGCAAGGCCCCGATGACCAGACAAGCGGTGGATCCCTTTGAGGACGAAACATCAGGCCCGCGGCCCTTCGCGATTGGCTATATCAAGTCGAGCGGAGAGGCCCTCGTCTATGGCGGGCTGATGTTCGGCTTCGGCTTTGTTGTGCTCGGCCTATTCGGCGGCATCAAGCCGATGGCCTTTCTTGCCATTGTGCCCCTGCTGGTCGCGTTCTGGCATTATCCGATGATCGACCGGAAAGATCCGCAGCTCGGCGCCAACGGAGATGGGTTGTTCGTCGAGCGGATCGGCTTCATAGACTGGAGCGCGATCCGGCAAATGGAGCTTGCACAGACATCCGTCCGCAGCATCGAACTTGTGACACTGGAGGTGGACCTCACCCGGCCATTGCCGGATGCCGTTCGCCAAAAGCACATATTTCCGCTCTGGAAATCGGCCATGACCAGGAACTGGCGCGTCACGCACAAGGCGGACGGAACCGACCATCTGTCGGTGCAGCTCAATACACTCGATGGGGCACCAGAGGAAATTCTCAGCCGTCTTCAGGCCTACCGGCCTGTTTAAACCCATCGGCTCTCCTCCTGGAGCGTTTCAGGTTGTAAATAGAGTTGTGAAGCTTTAGCGGAAAAGGCAATCTGCTTCACAAAGCCATTTCGGGGCACAAGACCCAACAGTCAGTGACCTGAGTTCAAGAAAAAGAAAATTGGAGGTTTCCTTGCTCAAATCAGCTCTCCGGCTCGGCCTTACGGCTGCCGCTACCATTGCACTCGCATTCCCCGCCTCCGCGGAGACCCGTATCACTTACAAGTCCGCGAAAACCGGATCGTCCTACTACCAGATGGGCGTCGAGATCGCCGAAGCAATGAAGGCGGGAACCAACGGCGATATCATCGTCACTGTGGAAGAGAGCCAGGGCTCGGTCCAGAATGTGATGGAAACCCGTGCACGCGGGGGCGATTACGTCTTCACCACGCCTCCGGCACTGGTCCGCCTTGCCCAGGCTGGCAAGGCCATGTTCGACGGCAAGTCGAGCCCCAAATTCGATGAAATCCGCGCCCTTTTCCCGATCCCTTCGCTGACCATGCATTTTGTCATGTCCAAGGCGAGCGGTGTGACGGACTTTGCCGGCATGGAAGGCAAGACCATCCTTCTTGGCAAGGGCTCCTTCGGCGCCAAGGAAGGCGAGAAATATCTCAAGCTGTTCGGCCTTGACGGCAAAGTCGAGCTGGCTCAGGTCGAGCTGTCCAACGCTGTTCCGGCCCTGAAAAATGGCCAGATCGATGGCTTTGTCACCGCTGGCTCCTGGCCCGCTCCAAATGTCATCGAAGCGGCAGCCTCCACGGACGTAACCGTTTTGTCCCTGACCGATAAACAGATCGCGGAGACCAAACGCACCGAACTCGTCATTCCGGCAGGCACCTATGCCGGGCAGGATTCGGACATCACCACAACGTCCCTGCCGGTCGTTGCCTACACCACGACGGCGATGGATGACGACACAGCTTATGAGCTCACCAAGACCTTCTGGGAAACCAAGGCCAAGATGGGCGAAGCGTCCCGTTGGTGGAACGGCGTCGACAAGGATCTGATGTCCACGATCACCGGCAAGATCCACCCCGGCGCTCTTCGCTACTACGAAGAGGCTGGGTATCCACTGACTGACGCGCAGAAGTAACTTCGCAACAGACTTGTTTGAAGCCCCGGGCATCCATCTTGCCCGGGGCCTTTTCGTTTTCAGAGACAGACAATGCAGACCCAGCCGCAGCCAGTATCCCCGTTCAACCGCCTTGTTCCACTCGCTTTCGCGGCAGTGCTGGTTACGTTTCATATCGGCCTTGTTTTTTCTGGTCTGGTCCCGAATCTCGTCAGCCGTCCGCTGCATCTGGCACTCGCTCTGCCGTGGATTTTCATCTTCGGCACTCAGGCGGGCTTACTCTCCCGCCTCACCGGCTATGGCTTGGCGCTCCTTGGCGTTTCCGCAAGCCTCTGGATTGCCTTCAACCACAATCTGCTGATCGATCAATACGGTTTTCTCGAAAACGATTTTCAGCTGGCGGTTGCCGTGGTGCTGATCGTGGTCGTGCTTGAGGCTGCCCGCCGCGCCATCAACTGGCCTTTGCCGCTGGTTGCCCTGCTGGCTCTCGCCTACGGACTATTCGGCCAGTACATTTCCGGGGAATTTGGTCATGCAGGCACACCCCTTGCAAGCTTTTTGGGAACGCTGACCATTGCCGAGGGTGGCATCTGGGGCAGCCTGACCGGTGTCTCCGTCTCCGTCGTCTCTATCTTTGTGATTTTCGGCGCTGTCCTGAATGCCGGAGAAGCAGGCCAGGGTTTCATGAACATCGCCGCCACCGCAGCAGGCAGGCTGAATGGTGGTGCGGCCAAGGTCTCGGTTGTGTCCTCGGCCTTGTTCGGCTCAATCTCCGGCTCCGCCTCCGCCAATGTTGCATCGACCGGCGCAATCACTCTTCCCGCGATGACGAAGCTAGGCTATCCGAAGCGTCTTGCCGCTGCCGTGGAGGCCGTTGCCTCGTCTGGCGGCCAGATCATGCCACCGCTCATGGGCGCCGGTGCATTCGTCATGGTGGAACTGACGGGCGTCCCCTATACATCGATCATGGCGGCGGCCATCCTGCCTGCCCTGCTCTACTTCGTGGCGGTCTGGGTCGGCATCAATGCCTATGCCAGCAAGCTGGACCTGAAAGGCATCGACGACGCGGACCGGCCCTCCCCCAGAGCGACACTGATCACCACAGCCTTCTTTCTGGTACCATTTTCGGTCTTGCTGTGGGCCATGTTCGCGGCTGGCTACACGCCACAATACGCCGCCTGCCTGGCAATCCTTGCGGGTTTTCTTCTGCTCTTCACCAACGCCAGCCTGTCCTTTTCCATGAAAGACAGTCTGTTACGGCTTGAGACCGCTCTCACGACGGCGGCCCGCCAGGTCTCGATGATCGCCTCGATCATCCTCTGTGCTTCCATCATCATCGGCGTGCTGTCGATCACCGGCCTTGGCGTCAAAATCACCTCCCTGATCCTGTCCGCCTCGGGCGGTTTCTTGTGGCCGTCCCTGTTCCTGACCGGACTTGCCTGTCTGATCCTGGGCATGGAAGTGCCAACCACTGCCGCCTATGTGATCTGCGTCTCTGTGGCGGGCCCCGCTTTGACCCAGCTCGGCCTGGAACCGCTTCAGGCACATCTCTTCGTCTTTTGGTTCGCTCTGCTGTCGACCATCACACCACCGGTCTGCGGCGCGGTCTTTATCGCCGCCGGGATGATCGAGGAGAACTGGCTGAAAGTGGCTGCAACCGCGATGTCCCTCGGCATCGGGCTTTACATCATTCCACTCGGCATGATCGCCAATCCCGATCTGATTGGCCTGTCCTCCTCTCCAGTGGCTGCGCTACTTGCCTTCCTGCAGGTCGGCACTGGTCTCGGCTGCATGTCCTATGGGATCATCGGCAAGGGCTCAATAACGCGAAAGGCCGCCCTGGTGGCGGGCGGCCTCTGCATCGTCTTTATCCGGGTCTTTATGCCCCTGCTTATTCCATCCTGACCAGAAGCTAGCCTAGATACCTCTTGAAGAAAGCGACGGTGCGCTGTTCAGCCAATTTGGCCTGCTTCTCGTCGTAACGCGGTGCCGTATCGTTGTGGAAGCCGTGATTGGCGCCCTCGTAGATAAAGGCCTCATAGGTCTTGCCGTTGGCCTTGAGCGCTTCTTCGTAGGCGGGCCAGCCCGCATTGATCCGCTCATCCAATGCCCCGTAGTGAAGCAGTAGAGGCGCCTGGATTGCCGGCACATCTGAGGCCGAAGGTTGACGGCCATAGAATGGCACGCCCGCCCCCAGTTCCGGATAGGCCACGGCAATGGCATTGACCACACCGCCGCCATAACAGAAGCCGACAGCCCCAACCTTGTCGGTGGTATCCGCATGTGCCAGCAGAAACACGAAACCCGCGAAGAAATCGTTCATCAGCTTGGTGCCGTCAACGGTCTTCTGGAGGGCCCTGCCCTCGTCGTCATTGCCAGGATACCCGCCGACAGACGTCAGGCCGTCCGGCGCAAGGGCGACAAACCCGGCCTTGGCCATTCGGCGGGCAACATCTTCGATATAAGGATTAAGGCCACGGTTCTCGTGAATAACCAGGACACCCGGCAGCTTGCCCGTCGCTCCGGCGGGTTTGACCAGGTAGCCGTTGACCTCCCCATGCCCGTTTGGCGAGGGATAGCTGATGCGGGACGTCTCAATCTCCGGATCGTCGGCGGCAACCTGCTGCGCAAACGCATAATTGGGCGACAGCTGGTTCAACAGCGCGGCTGCTGTTAAACCGCCTATTGCGAATTTACCTGCACGGTCGAGAAACTCGCGCTTGGTGATTTTGCCGTGCGCATAGAAATCATAGAGATCCAGCAGTTCCTGCGGGAAGTCCTTTGCCGTCTTACGGCGTACGGGTGTCATCTCGTTCATCGCTTGCCTCCTTCGAACCGGCGAGTTGGCCTGCCGGCATCTCAAGGTTTTAGGAAGCTTCCAGAAACAATCCAGCGGTACGGGCGCAAAATATGGAACGGGACGCGCAAACAGTGCCATTTTGGCGCGATCTCGCACAAAAGTGATCAAGTCCGTACGATAGCAGACTCAGCCGATCTGACCACGATGCCGTAACAAGTGATCGGCAAGCACACAGGCGACCATCGCCTCGCCAACCGGAACAGCCCGGATACCAACGCAAGGATCATGGCGGCCCTTGGTCATGACATCCACGTTCTCCCCCTGACGGGTGACGGATTGCCGTTCGGTGAGAATGGAAGACGTCGGTTTGACCGCAAATCGGGCAACGATGGGATCGCCGCTCGAGATCCCCCCGAGAACACCGCCAGCGTTGTTCGACAGGAACAAGGGTTTTCCGTCATTGCCCATGCGCATCTCGTCGGCATTTTCCTCGCCGGTGAGCGATGCAGCTTCGAAACCATTGCCGATTTCGACGCCTTTGACCGCATTGATTGACATCAGAGCGGCGGAAATATCCGTATCCAGCTTGCCGTAGATGGGCGCCCCAAGACCGACAGGTACACCTTCGGCGATTACTTCAACAACAGCCCCAACAGACGACCCGGCCTTGCGGACACCGTCGAGATAATCTGCCCACAACGCAGCAGCTTCCTTGTCCGGGCAGAAAAACGGATTTTTGTCGACCTCCGCCCAGTTCCAATTATCCCGATTGATTTTGTGCGGACCGACCTGCACCAATGCGGCGCGAATGGATACACCGGGCAACACCTTGCGCGCCACAGCTCCCGCCGCCACGCGCATCGCCGTTTCGCGCGCGGAAGAGCGCCCGCCGCCGCGATAGTCCCGTATGCCATATTTTTGCATGTAGGTGTAATCGGCGTGCGCCGGACGAAACTGCTCGGCAATCTTCGAATAGTCCTTGGAACGCTGATCCGTGTTTTCAACCATCAGGGAAATCGGCGTTCCCGTGGTCTTCTGGACACCGTCTTCATCAATCATCACACCAGACAGGATCTTCACTTCGTCAGGTTCGCGCCGCTGGGTCGTATACTTCGACTGACCCGGCTTCCGCTTCTCCATAAACCCTTGAATATCGGCCTCGGTCAGCGGGATAAGCGGCGGGCAACCATCCACGACACACCCAATCGCAGGCCCATGACTTTCACCCCAGGTCGTTACGCGAAACAAATGGCCGAAAGTGTTGTGCGACATGAGGAAGTCCCGTTCGAGACGACCTTCTAGAGCAGCTTCGGTCAAATGAGAAGCCGCCAGTCGCACCCGGCGCCAAGGCGCGCCGGGCCGACTCGAATCTTTC
>JBNKOQ010000065.1:0-12614 GCA_050294735.1 Roseibium sp.
ACTTTAAACTTTATATTCATACATCCTATTTTAGGGGCGGACTTTGTCAAGTGGATACGCCCAGTTAGGAAGCACGGCTAAAAAAATGGCAGAAAAAACAAAGCAAAAGCAGGACACTCTTTTCGTCGGCTCCCTTGAAAAGGGATTGCGCGTCATGGCCGCGTTCAATGACCGCCGCGCGGATCTGGGGCTGACGGAGCTGGCCGAGATTACCGGCTTGGACAAGAGCGCGGCCCAGCGCTTCACCAACACGCTCCACAAGATCGGCTATCTTGAAAAAGATCCGGAAAGCCGGCGGTTCCGGCCCTCTCTGAAATTCCTGGAGCTCGCAGCCGCTTATCTCTCGTCCGATCCCTTCGTCCAGCTGGCCATGCCAAAGCTCATCGAGTTGAGCCGTGATCTGGGTGAGCGCGTGAACGCGGCGCGCCCGGATGGAACCGACATCATTTACGTCATTCGCATCCCCACCCAGCTAACCAGCTTTTCAGCCATGCTGATCGGCAAAAGGGTTCAGGCCCTGTCCTCGTCCTCCGGGCGGATCATGCTGGCTCACTTCGGCGAAGCCGAACGGCAGGAAGCCTTGGAAACCTGGCCGATCGACCAGATCACACCAAAAACCGTCACAGACAGAGCCGCCATTGCAAAGGATGTCGAGGAGGCCCGCAAACGTGGTTACGGCGTCGCAGCCGATCAGAACATCATCAACGAAATCGGCATCTCCGCCCCGGTATTCGATCGCACGGGAAATGTTGCCGGAACCGTGCAATGCTCGGTTTCCGGTCTAAAATGGTCAATGGACCGCATTCACACGGAAATAGCCCCGCGCCTGGTCGAGACCGCGAATTCAATCATCCTTCCGCGCTGAAACACACCAGCCGCGGCGTCACCCCGCGGTCCCTCAATGCCAATGGTCAATCGGGCTAAGCTCGCGGATCAGTCCCGCAGAGCCGGGAGACCGACACCGGTGCTTTCAAAGCCTCCATCCGAGGCAATGACCTGGCCGGTGACATAGCTTGCCTTGGCTGTGCAGAGAAAAACGATCAAATTGCCGATTTCCTCTTCCGAGCCATAGCGGTTCAGGGGGATGGCATCATGATAGGCCGCGATGATTTCCGGCGTATGAACCGCCATCGCCAGTTTGGTGCGCACCGGGCCGGGGCAGACGCAATTCGCCCGGACACCATATTCCCCCAATTCGGCCGCCTGCTGCTTGGTCAGATGGATGACGGCGGCTTTCGAGGTGCCGTAAGCCACCCGGAGCGTTGAGGCACGAAGACCCGAGATGGAGGCGATGTTGACAATCGCCCCCCGGCTCTCCTTGAGCGCGGGCGTCGCGGCTTGGGACATGAGAAACACTCCGTCCAGATTGGTCTCCATCACACAGCGCCAACGGGCGAAATCTGTTTCCTCGATCGGCCCGAAATCGGCAACACCGGCGTTGTTGACGAGCGCATCGATCCGCCCGAACGTGGCCAGCACATCCTTGATCAGCTGATCCACAGCCTCGGGAATAGACACATCACAGACAAAGGCGCGGGCACCTTCCAGCCCAGCGGCGGCCTCTTCAAGCACCGGCACATCCCGGTCGATCATGGCAACCTGCCAGCCTTCCTTGAGAAACAATTTGGTGGTCGCAAGACCAATGCCGCGCGCGGCTCCAGTCACAAGTGCCAATTTCTGTGTCATTTAGTTTTTCTCTCCCTGAAATGTCCAAAGAACCGATCGCTGACCGGAAGGCGGCAAGACTCAGCCGCTTTTTTGAGGACTATGCGGCAGGTAGCGGATCGACGTAAAACAAATAAAATAATTTTGGAATCAAGCCGCTGCTCACAGAGCGAATTGACGGCCAGACAATCCGGGAGGGGATATGAAACACATAGCGAATGCGAACCATGCTGACAAAGCACGCAGGGCGCCAAGCCTGGAACGGCAACAATGATGCCGGCCGCGCCCAATCGCGACATGGCCCTCCCATGGTCGACCCGCACGACGAACATCGCCCACTTCCTGACGCGCAACGCCCGCCGTTTTCCCAGCCGCCCGGCGATTATCTGGGGCGAGGAGACCTGGAGCTGGTCTGAACTGGACAAGCGCGTATCGGCGCTTGCAGCAGTCATGCGCGACAGGTTCGCCATCAAACATGGCGACCGGGTTCTGGTTCAGTCACCGAACAACAATCAGATCACGGAAATCATGCTCGCCTGCTTCCGGTTGGGAGCCGTATGGGTGCCTTCCAATTTCCGGCAAGGGCCTGATGAAGTTGCTTATCTGGGGCAGAAGGCGGAAACGGCGGTAATGTTCTGCGATGCGGCCTTTCCGGCCCACGCAGAAGCTTGCCAGGCCGCAATTCCGGGCTTGTCGGGCATCGTGTCCATTGGAGCATCTGACTTCGGCCCGTCCTATGAGGATCTTGTGGCTGGTGCCCTGGGTGTGGATGTGCCCAATGCGGATGTGGAGCGGGACGACCCGTGCTGGCTGTTCTTCACGTCGGGCTCGACAGGGCGGCCGAAAGCGGTGGTGCTGACACATGGCCAGCTGACGTTCACCATCGTCAACCATCTCAATGACCTCCTGCCGGCCTCCACGGTGGACGATGTCAGTCTTGTTGTGGCGCCACTGTCCCATGGCGCGGGCATGCATCAGCTCAACCAGATCGCGATTGGTGCGGTCAGCGTCCTCTTGCCGTCAGGCCGGTTCGATCCGGCCATGGCCTGGCAGCTGGTGGAGCGCCACAAGGTGACAAACATGTTCACCGTGCCGACCATTGTGAAGATGCTGGTTGAGCACCCCTCCGTGGACGCCTTCGATCACTCCAGCTTGCGCTATGTGATTTACGCTGGCGCGCCCATGTACCGGGAGGATCAGAAGACCGCTCTGCAGAAGCTGGGCAAAGTGCTCGTCCAGTATTTCGGTCTCGGCGAAGTGACAGGCTGCATTACCGTGCTCCCCCGTCACGATCATCACATCGAGGATGGGCCAGAGGCGCGGGTCGGCACGTGCGGCATTGAGCGGACTGGTCTGCATGTCAGCATCCAGGATGACAACGGCAATCATCTGCCAGCGATGGCCAGCGGTGAGATCTGTGTGGCCGGGCTGGCGGTCTGTGCTGGTTATTACAAGGACGATGAAGCCAACACCAAGGCCTTCCGCAACGGCTGGTTCAGGACCGGCGACCTCGGCCACATGGACCAGGAAGGCTATCTCTACATCACCGGCCGGGCGTCGGACATGTATATCTCCGGCGGCTCGAACGTCTATCCGCGGGAGATCGAGGAGCTGCTGCTGACCCACCCGGCTCTCAGGGAAGTGGCGGTTCTTGGTATCCCGCACCGGAAATGGGGCGAAGTCGGGCTGGCGGTCTGTGTCGCGGAAGACGGACACGCCCTCACCGAGGAGGATCTGGCCGGCATCCTGGAAGGCAAGCTCGCCAAATACAAGCTGCCCAGCCACTATGTCTTTCTCCCGGAGATGCCGAAGACCGGCTATGGCAAGATCACCAAGAAGCTGGTGCGCGAGGAACTGACGGCACGCGGCCTGATGCCGGTCACGGAAGACGCCTGATGAGCCGTTCGCACCTGATCCGCCACCCCGGGCCGCCGACAGCACCACGCAGACATGTGGTGCCCGGCTTCGCCTCGCCGCTTGAATTCTCCTTGCCCGAAGGAACGACCCTCATGGCGGCCGTCGCCGCAGCCATGGACAAGGCCAATTGCGATTGCGCCGTCATCCGCCTCGACGGGCTTTGCATGGGGCCTTACAGCTACGTGATGCCGGACCTCTCACCCGATGACGAGCATGTGGCCTGGTACAGTCCCACCCACTCCGGCAAGCTCGCAACCCTGGATCAGGCAACTGCCGTGATCGGCCGCCGGGACGGCGACTGGTTTCTGCATTGCCATGCGATCTGGGAAGACAGGGACACAGGCCGCCACGCCGGTCATTTGCTGCCGGATCAGGTGACAATCGCCACCGCCTTCACCGGACACGGGTTTGCCTTCGAAGGCGGCTGTTTTGAGGTCACCCCGGACGCGGAGACCAATTTCTCATTCTTCCGTCCGCGCAAGCTGAAGGACATGGAACGGAGCAACGCGGCCATTGTGTCGCTGGCGCCTCACGAGGATGTGCCCTCATCGGTGGAGCAGCTATCGAACGATCTCGGCCTCGGAAACTCTCATGTCCTTGGGATAGGCAGCCTGATCGGCGCTGATTTCACAGATGCCCGTTCCATGGAATCGCCAATCTCCGAGGTGCTCCTGCTGAAAGACGCCAGAGGCGGCACACCCTCCGGGCCGCATTTGCCGGCCTTTTGCATCGATACCGCCGGGGCGTTTTTCGAAGGTGTGCTCAGACCCGGCAAAGCACCGGTCTGTGTGACCTTCGAAATGCTTCTGGTGGCGGAGACAGCTGCCCGGATCTGACCCCTAAAGCGCCTCCAGCTCAACCTCTACGGCAGGGAAGCGGGACGACGTCAGCCGCACGAAAACCTTGCCTGGGGTACCCGTCGCCCGCAGCCAGAATCCGGCGCTGCCGCCGGTCAGGGTCACCATGGGCGGCCCGATCAGCTCTGCCGGTCCGGTCAACTCAATACTGACCGGCTCGGCCAGAAAGGGCAGCGGATTGCCGGCCTGATCCAGGCCGCGCAGCAGCACGCGCACCTCGTCCCGGTCAACGGCTACTAGCTGTGGCGTGTCCGCAACAGCCTCGAGCCGCGTCGCCACCGGGTCGGCTGCGAAAGTCTGCTCGGCAACTGCCTTGCCGCCGATATACCCGGTGATCCGGCAGCCTTCCCAGCTCATGCCCCAACTGCCAAGCTCCTTCTTCGAAAAATGGCTCTGATCGATAATCACCGGCGCATGCGGCAAATGGGGGAAGCGTTCACGGTCCGGCTGAACTCGCTTGACGAATGGGCCGTAGGCCAGCTCCACCTCATCGCAGTTGGTCAGAACAATCAGCGGCAGCGTGCCGCCAATGTTCCGCTCGCCGCGGGTCCAATAGGTCACCGGCTTCATCACCACCCCATCCTCTGGAGACCGCTGACTGGCATAGGCATAGGCCGCGAACTTCGGCTCGCGGAAGATGGTCGTCACCCCGTGGTGGCAGATGCGATCGCCCGCGCCGAAATCCTTGTGGGTGTTGTAGTCGAACATGCACCAGCCGATACATCCGGCGATCTTCGGATCGCCGAAAGTTGCGTTCAAAATCTCCAGATGGCGGATCACATGCTCGGCCTGCCGCTGTTCCGGATCGGCCGATTTCGTCGGATACATATGGCCGTTGTATTCCGTGACCAGATAGGGAACCGGCCGCTCCAGCCCTGTTGTCTCCGCCACCGGGCGCAGCGGCGTGCGCGGCCGATTTGATCCAGGCATTTCGAACTGACCAAGAATGAAATCGTTCATCGTGTAAACGTCTTCCAGCAATTCGCTGTCCGTTATGCAGCGCACGCCGCCGGTCTGGCGTGTTGTGTCGAGGGAGCGCGCCACCCGGTTTGCTTCCGCGTAGAAATCGTGATTGTCCGCACTTTCATTGATCCGGACACCCCAGATCACCACAGACGGATGGTTCCAGTCACGGCGGATCATGCGTTCAACATTCCGGACGGATTCGGCCTGCCATTTCGCATCACCGATATGCTGCCAGCCGGGAATTTCCTCAAACACCAGAAGGCCGATTTCATCGCAGCGGTCGAGGAACCAGGGGGATTGCGGATAGTGCGATGTGCGCACAATGTTGCAGCCGAGTTCGAAGCGCAGAATGTCCGCATCCCGCTCCTGACTCCGGCGCCCCTGGGCGGAACCGCTGTAGGGGAAACTTTGATGCCGGTTGAGCCCCATGAGCTTCATTGGCTTGCCGTTCAGCAAAAACCCGTCTGGTGTGAACTCGGCGGTGCGCAGGCCAAACCGTGTCTGCAGCCGGTCTGTCCCCGCAGCAGACACCAGTTCGAGATCCAGAGTGTAAAGAACCGGATTGTCCAGAGACCAAAGCAGCAGACCTTCCAGCCCTTCAAAGACAACATCGAAGGAGGTATCGGTGACCGGAACGTCCTGTGACACGACCTCAACACCGGCTGCATCCCGAAGCCGCGCGACGACCTGACCGGCAATGTCTGTTCCGCCATGAACATCGAGCCAGACGCGCGCCCTGACGGATTGCTCTTTTGCCAGCGGATCCGGCGTTTCCACCTTCACGGCTCCAATTGAAAGCTTCGGCACGACCTGCAGCCAGACGTCCCGGTAAATTCCGGCATAGGTGAGATAATCGATCTGACCGCCAAAGGGCGGGATTTCCGGATTTTCCGCACCGCTCACATGAACGGTGACAAGGTTCTCACCTTTCTGCAGATGCGGCGTCAGCCGCGCTGTAAAGGGCGTATAGCCATCGGCGTGCCGCACCACTTCCTGCCCGTTTATCCAGACAATCGAATCCGCCATCGCCCCATCGAAGACAAGCGAGACCTCCTGCCCTTCCCACTCGGGCTGCCAGTCGATCCGGCGCTGATAGGTGAAGGGCCGCTGATAACTGGTCTCGTCGAAGTAATTCAGGGGAAGCTCAACCGCCGTATGCGGCAGGGTTACAGTGTCACCCGCCACCGGCTGCCCCGCCCGGCCGGGTTCAAAACCCTCAGCAAAAACCCAATCGGTGTTCAGAGCGGATCGGCGGCTCATGCAATTCTTCCCATGGCTAGTGAAATAGTCGTGCTTTACGGAATCAGGCAGGAATTCATAAGGTTACCCACTTTTCAGGTAACAAATCCAGTGACTTCCATCATTTGAAAAGCCTGGCCAAAACTCACCCTGGGGGACCTTCGCGCCGCCCCCTCCGATGATCGGGTATCATTTCACGGGTAGCAAAATGGCCCTGACATTTGTGTTGCGGCCCTGAAACTAGCCTCAAGGATTTCCGGCAATCATCCATTCCGGCGGGAAGACATCGCTCAGCGACTGCCTCATGATGGCTGCCAGATGCTCACCCATGGGCTCCAAGCCAGTGCCTGTGCGATGCAGAACAAGGCCCAGTGACGGCAACTCCGGCAACCCGTGGGCCGAGGCATCGAGCATGCGGACGGATTGCGGCATGCCCGCCGGTGTACGCAAGGCAATGCCGAGCCCTGCCGCCGTGGCAGCCCAAAGCCCGCCAAGGCTCGGACTGACAAAGGCAAGACGCCAGGGCAGCCCCTGGCGGTCGAGATGGTCGCAAGCAATGCTGCGCAAAAGACAGGGCGCTTCAAGAGCTGCCAGAGGCAAGGGCTCTCCGCTCCGGGCACGCCAGGACGGCTCCTCACCGGCGGACCCGAGCCAGCAAAGCGGCAACTCGGCAATCCGCTCCGCGGACGCAGGCGCGTCTCCGCCCTCCCAGGCCAGAGCAATGTCGAGTTTGCCGGAGGCGATTTTATCCATCAAATCGTTGTTGCGGGCAATTCGTCCCTCTATCCGGACTTTCGGATGCGCCCGGGCAAAGCGCCCCAGGACCCGCGGCAATACGATCTCGCCAAAGTCCTCTTGCAGGCCAAGCCGTATCCAGCCCTCCAGCTCGACACCGCGCACCGCGCTCATCGCCTCGTCATTGAGATCGAGAAGGCGGCGGGCATAGGACATCAGCGCTTCACCGCCATCGGTCAGGATAACCCCCCGGCCCGATTTCTGCACAAGCGCAATCCCCGTCTGCTCCTCCAGCTTCTTCAGCTGGGCGCTGACAGCAGAGGTGGAGCGGCCCAGCCGGTCAGCTGCACGCGCGAAGGAGCCAGCGTCGATACCGGTCACGAAACTGCGCAGAGCATCCATATCGAGATTGGTGACACGCACTATAATTATCCTGATTTTTAGGACTATTAATCCAATATAATTTGATTTTCAGGATGAAAATGCCCCGCCATAGTGCCCGTGTCAATCATTCGGGAAGGAGAACCCGCTCATGCCATTCACGCGAATATCCCTGCTTGCCGGAAAACCGCCGGAGTATCTTGCCGCCATCTCGGACAGTCTCGACCGGGCCATGGTCGAATCCTTCGACGTACCTGAAAATGACCGCTTCGCGGCCTTCCATCAGCATCAGCCGGGCGAATTGGTTTTCGACAGAACCTATCGTGGCGGCCCGCGGTCGGATGACTTCATCTTCTTTCATATAACAACAGGGAAAACGCGCTCGCCGGAAACCAAAAGGCGCTTCTACACCCGCCTTGTCGAGTGCCTGGCGGAAGAGCCCGGCGTGCGCCCCGAGGATGTCATGATCGCGGTCGTCAACTCCACCTTTGAAGACTGGTCATTCGCCTCCGGAATTTCGGCTGCCGCCTCCATTGAGGAGCCCGGGGAATGAGCAATCCCTTCGATATGGTGGACAGCTGCCCCACGGCCATGATCATCACGAAGGCCGGCTCCGGTATCGTGCCCGCTCCGGACGGCATCTCCAACGCCCCTTTCCAGGTTCAAATGCTGTTATCGAGCAAGGCGGAAGGCGAAATGACCGCGATGCGGGCCTTTCTCAACCCCGGAGTCGTTACCCATTGGCATAGCCATCCACGCGGCCAGTTGCTGTTCGTTGTCGACGGCCTCGGGCTTGTTCAGCGCGCCGGCGGCACCATTACGGAAGTCCGCGCCGGCGACAGCGTCTGGTTTGCTCCGGATGAACGCCACTGGCACGGCGCCTCCCCGGCGAGCCCCTTCAGCTACATCAGCGTTCAATGCACCAAGGCCGGTACAGCCGTTCACTGGAACGAGCCGGTCGAAGCTACCGGAGATCCCTCATGATCGCGATGCAATACAGTTTCACCCTCCCGGCGGACTACGACATGGGCATTGTCGAAGAGCGCATCCGGGACAAAGGGCCAATGCTCGACGGATTTCCGCATCTGCGCTTCAAGGCCTACCTGTCAGCGCGCAAGCAGGACGGCGATTTCGCCAGCACGGCCAATCTCTACGCCCCGTTTTATCTTTGGGATCACCCGGACGGCCTGACTAATTTTCTCTCCAGTCCCGGGTTCGCCGGGCTGACCCAGGCTTTCGGCTGGCCCACAGTCAAGACATGGTTCGTTTGGGACGCGGCTCTTGCTGAAGATTTGTCCCAGACCCGTTTCGCCAGCCGCGAAATCGAACCCATCGCGCCTTATTCGGATCTCGCCTCCCACCGGTCCACGGCCTTCGAAAGGACCCGGGCCGCTCAGGCGGACGGCGCGCTTGCCTCACTTTCAGCCTTCGACCCCACCAATTGGACCTCCGTGCATTTCCGCCTGTGGCCCACGGTTCCAACAGCGGCGAGTGAAAACACCCAGATCTATTCGGTCGGGCACGTGTCGCTCCCGTAAGCGGCGTTTTCTGCGAAGCCGGAAAGCAGCTTCAAAGATCGAACTCCGCGCAGACAGCGGCGTGAAACGAGCCATCCTGGGCTGCGGTCTGAGCGTCTTCGACCTCATCCGCCAGCTCATTGTTGAAGACCCGGATGGACGTCAACCGGTCCTTCAATCTCGCGCTCGCGACGATATGGTCCAGCGCCTGACCGTGCCCCTTGTGAAGCACCGTCCGGCGCTCATCCATGGGAAGCACCGCCTCTAGCGGATACATGCGGCGGGACGCCAGCTCCGGGTTTCCCGTGTCATCTGGATCGGCGCAAAGCAGCCGCAGGGCACTTGCGTCTCCCGTCGCATTGAAATCCCCGGCAGCCACAATCAGCGCCTCTGGGTCCTGGTCGAACACCGCATCGGCCGCGAGGCGCAAATCCAGTGCCTGCGCCGTGCGCTTGACCGACGACAGGAAATAGCCTTCCGCCCAGGCTCCGGTTGTCTTCCAGCACGTCGCACTCGATTTTCCATCCGGCAGAGCCGCCGCGATCGGGGCTCTGAGATGAACCGCGAACACATGCAGCGGCTTCGGCCCGCCGATGTCCAGCCGGACCTGAAGAATAGGCCGGTCAAAGCGGACCGGTTCAGGCACACCGCCTTGACCACCCGAAGAGCTGGGCCGCCACAGCGGCGCTTCAACACGGGCATGAAATAGCACCCGGACATCTTCGACCGGATAGCGCGACAGGATCACGAGATTATGCCGGTCCAGCGGCCCCGCGCGGTCCTCACGCAAGCTCCCCGCCCGGAAGAACCCGGCATAGGGCGTTTCCGTGAGCAGAAAATCCAGCGCCTTGAAATCCCGTAACTTTTCTCCCTTGGGCTTTTGCGCGTTCACCTCCTGCAAACACAGGATGTCCGCGTCGAGCTCGGTCAGCCGGGGCCGCAACGCCCGTAAGCGGGAGGTCAGGTTTTCAGGCAAGAAACGGTCTTCGCCAAAGGATTCCAGATTGAAGGTCGCAAGGCGCATGAAACAGTTCCGGCAGCGTGGCGTATATGGCCCGGAAACCATAGCCTGCCGGTCTCCTTGGTGCTAGGAAAAGCCCAACCCGTCTCCAGGTGCGTGATTTCAAGCAAGGCCGTCCATCATGACCACCCCCTCATGCCCCTGCGGCTCCGGAAGCTCCTTTGACCTTTGCTGCGCGCCTTATCTTGATGGCGGCGCCACTCCGGAAACCGCCGAAGCCCTGATGCGCTCCCGCTACACCGCCTATACCAGAGAAAACATCACCTACCTGAAGGCGACGCTCTGGCCGAAATACCAGCGGTCCTTCGATTTCGCGGCCACCGCCAAATGGGCGGCGGACAGCCACTGGACTGGCCTGAACATTCTGAAGACCTCCGCCGGTCAGGAGAAAGACCGGGAAGGCACTGTGCTGTTCGAAGCGAAATACCTGTCCGGCGGTCAGCTGCACACGCACCGCGAACTCAGCCTCTTCCGCAAGAAGTCCGGCCGCTGGTATTACGTCGAAGCGCTGGAGGAATAACCCTTCAGTGAAAGTTCCGCCCGCCGGGCAGGGCTTTCAGCATTTCACGTTTGACCGGCTCGGTATCCTGATCGAACTGCGGCACCTGGCGCACCAGCTGGATCAGACGGCCCATAGGCCTTGTCTTTTCCGCCAGTTCGACGACCGGATTCTTGACTTCATCAGCATGGGCCAGGCCTTCGTCATCCAGCGCTTTCAACGACACGGTGGCAAGAAGCGGCGTCGCATCTTCCACATGGTCGGCGATCACATGAATGACACCGGCCTCCGACTGGACATGGCCCCGGATCTTCAAAAACCGGACACCCAGAACCAGCGGACGGTATTTTTCGAAAACCTTCGGCCAGACAATGATGTTGGCGATGCCGCTTTCGTCCTCAAGGGTCAGGAAGATGACGCCCTTGGCCGAGCCCGGACGCTGGCGCACCAGAACCAGGCCGGACACGGATATTTTCCGGCCCGGTCTGACTTGCTCCAGATCACAGCAGCGCAGCACATTCTGGCGGCGAAGGACGGGCCGGACGAAGCCGACCGGATGCGCCTTCAGCGACAAACTCAAACTGCTGTAATCGGCAATCACATGCCCTCCGAGCGGCATCGGCGGCAGATCCGCATCCGGTTCCGGGCGCAGATCACTTAAGGCCGCCGTATCGAACAAGGGCAAGCGCTCCGCTGCCCCGCCCCGCTCCAGGCCTTGCGCCGCCCAGAGCGCCGTGCGCCGGTCCAGCCCCAGAGAGCGGAAGGCATCCGCTTCGGCAAGGCGCATGATCACGGAGCGGTTAAGCCCGGTGCGCAGCCAGAGATCGCGAACGGAATCATAGCCCTTGCCGCGCATGGCCGTGAGCTGGCGCATGTCCTCCTCCTTGATGCCCTTCACCAGCCGGAACCCCAGACGCACCGCCCGGTTTGAGCGGATAACGCCGCTCATTTCCCTGTGGCGGGGGTGCAACCGCCGTGCGGCCTCAAGGCCCGGCTCCAATTTGGCGTCCCATTCCGACAGGTTGATATCCACCTCCCGGACCTCGACCCCATGCTCCCGGGCATCACGCACCAGCTGCCCCGGGGCATAAAATCCCATCGGCTGGGAATTCAAAAGCGCCGCACAGAAAACATCCGGATACCGCGCCTTGATCCAGGACGAGGCATAGACCAGCAGCGCGAAACTGGCCGCGTGGCTTTCCGGGAAGCCGTAATCGCCAAAGCCTTCTATCTGGCGGAAACAGCGCTCCGCGAAGTCACGCTCATAGCCGTTCGCCATCATGCCGGAGATCATTTTGTGTTCGAAAGCATGGATGGTCCCAAGCCGCCGGAAGGTCGCCATCGCCCGGCGCAGCCGGTCCGCTTCCCCCGGCGTGAACCCCGCCGCGACAATCGCGATTTTCATCGCCTGCTCCTGGAACAGCGGCACCCCCATGGTTTTGCCCAGCACCTCTTCCAGCTCTTTTTTCGGGTAGGAGACCTGTTCCAGTCCCTGCCGCCGGCGAAGATAGGGATGCACCATATCCCCCTGGATCGGCCCGGGTCGCACGATGGCCACCTCGATGACCAGATCGTAGAACATGCGCGGCCGCAAGCGCGGCAGCATGGACATTTGCGCCCGGCTCTCCACCTGAAAAACCCCGAGAGAGTCAGCCCTACACAGCATGTCGTAAATCTCCGGTTCTTCCGCCGGAATGCTGGCGATGGAATGATCGACGCCATAGTCCGCCCGCAGCATGTCGAGTGCCTTGCGGATCGCCGACAGCATGCCCAGCGCCAGAACGTCGATCTTCAAAATGCCAAGACTGTCGAGATCG
>JBNKOQ010000066.1:0-12559 GCA_050294735.1 Roseibium sp.
TGCGCGGCCTCCTCGGACGGCGGGGCCGCAGGCACGGCGCGCTCTGGACCCGGACTGACCATCGGCGCGCTGAAGCCGTCCAGGCGCGCTGGGTTGTCGAGCGCCCGCAGCCGCGCTGATCAAACAGCAGCACGTCATAATGCTCCGGATGAAACAGGCGCCGGTGTTCTGGTGAAAATCCGCCCCCCGGACCGCCGTGCAGGAACACGGCAGGCTTCTTGCCGGGCGTGCCGGAGCGCTCCCAGTAGATCTGATGGCCATCGCCCACGTCCAGCGTGCCGGACGCATAGGGTTCAAGTTCGGGGTAAAGCAGCCGCAGTGTCATTCGGAGGCATCCTTTTGAGGCCAATTGGCCGTGTCATGGTCCGGGTGCTGATAGGATTGGAGGCCGCGATCCCCGCCGCTTCCCTCTTCAGGAAGGCTCATCGCGCCTTCGCACCATGACAGACGGCTTTCGAGACCGAGCTGAACCACGGGCGGCGTGAAGGCCGGATCATCCATGGTGGTGACCGTGATATCCGGATCCCAACCATCGAACTCATAGGTCAGAGGCGTGCCGCAATCGCCGCAAAAGCCGCGCTTCACCTTGTCGGAACTCTGGAAGTGTTTCGGCTTTCCGCGAGTATATTCCAGATCCCGAGCAGTCACCAAAACGGCGAAGGGACCGCCGAACGCCTTCTGGCACATGCGGCAATGGCACAGGGAGGAGCGCCCGAACTCAGACGCCCGGTAGCGCACGGCACCGCACTGACAGCCGCCGGTGTGAAGTCTCTTCAGATCACTCATGGACAATCTTTCCCCCGTGACAAACGTCCAGGATCCGGCGGCAAACACCATCCAGATCAGTCATCACATCCGCATTCCAGAACCGGAGCACAGTCCATCCGCTGGACTTGAGGAAAGCATCCCGCACGCCATCATGCGCCAGGCGCCTGTCCCCATGCTGTGACCCGTCAAGTTCAACGATGAGACGATGATCAGGCGCAGCAAAATCTGTGATGTAACGGCCAATAGGCATCTGGCGCCGGAATGCAATCCCCTCCAGCCGATGCGCTCTGATCGCCCGCCACAGCCGCCTCTCAGCTTCTGTCATGTCCCGGCGTAACCGGCGGGCTTTTTCCCTCTGCCAGGGCGGCACATCCTGATGCGGCATCGCGATCCCCCCCTCTGTCAGCTGGCGCTGGCATCTCCCCCGCAAGGCGGGAGACGGGAGTATGCGGAAACCGCTCAAGACAAACAACTTGGAGGTGTGTTTTCGGAAATCAGACGGCATCAAGTCAAAATGCAGAGGTCGAGCGGACCTGAACCGCGCGGCGCCCACCCATCTCCCCCCTAGCGGGGGAGATGTCTCCATCGGAGACAGAGGGGGGGAAACAGCCTCAGCTGCAAACCCTGCGTTTCGGAAGAAAGGCCCGCCCCCCCCTCTGTCAGCTGAAGCTGACATCTCCCCCGCGAGGGGGGAGACGGGAGCAAGCGGAAACGCTTCAACAACAACATCACGTTTTGCGGAAGCTTGTGAGATGAACCGGAGCCGCGCAGCAAACACCCCTCTCCCCCGTCGCGGGGGAGATGTCCGCACACGCGGACAGAGGGGGGGCTGGAGCGCAACGGCGAACATTACCGTTTCACTTCCCAGGCGGTGACGCGTTTCCCTGTTTCAGAGTCTTTTGAATCCATTAGCTGAATTCCCTCAGAAACAAGTTCATCGCGGATCCGGTCGGCTTCGGCGAAGTTCTTTTCTTCAAAGAACGCCAGACGTTCCGCGATCCGCGCCTCGATAGAGGCCGTGTCAAAATCACCGGTATCCACCGCAACCGGCCCAACGCCGAGAAGAGCAGCCGTTGCCGAATAGCTTTCCAGTTTGGCCGGATCACGGGCCGCCTCGCCAGCAAGAGCGTGCAATGCCTGAACAGCTGCAGCCGTATTCAAGTCGTCGGACAGCGCCTTCATCACCGCTGCATCCGGATCCGCTTTAGAGCTAACCACCTCCGGCCACTTGGCCAGCAAGCGCTCCGCCTCCTCCAGCCGCTTGACCGAAAAATCAATCGGCTCGCGGTAATGGGTCATCAGCATGGCAAGGCGCAGAACTTCGCCCGGCCATTTCCGGCCACCGAAATTCACTGTGTGCAGCAGGTCATGGATGGTGACGAAGTTGCCTTCGGACTTGGACATCTTCCGGCCTTCCACCTGCACAAAACCGTTGTGCAGCCAGACGTTGGCCATCTTGTCCGTGCCATGAGCGCAGCAGGACTGGGCGATCTCGTTTTCATGATGCGGGAAGATCAGATCCAGCCCACCGCCGTGAATGTCGAAGACCTTGCCGAGATGATGCTCGCTCATCACCGAGCACTCGATATGCCAGCCCGGACGGCCACGGCCCCAGGGGCTGTCCCAGCCCGGTTCCTCCGCCGAGGAGAGTTTCCAGAGCACGAAATCGCCCGGGTTCTTCTTATGGGCGTCCACCGCGATACGCGCGCCGGCCTGCTGTTCGTCGAGCTTGCGTTTGGACAAGCCGCCGTAAGCTGGCATGGAGGCCGTGTCGAAGAGAACTTCCCCTTCGGCTTCATAGGCATGGCCGCGGTCGATAAGAGTTTGAATCATCGCGGTCATGCCGCCGATGTGCTGGGTGGCACGCGGCTCGAACGAGGGCTCCAGGCAGCCCAGCGCCTTCACGTCGGAATGGAACTGGTTCGCCGTCTTTTCCGTCACCTTGGCGATGGCGTCATTCAACGGCAGGTCCGGATAGTCGCGCAGCGCCCGGGCGTTGATCTTGTCGTCCACGTCGGTGATGTTGCGCACATAGGTGACGTGCTCCGCGCCATAGAGATGCCGCAGCAGACGGAAGAGAACGTCGAAGACGATCACCGGGCGGGCGTTGCCGATGTGCGCGAAGTCATAGACCGTCGGGCCGCAGACATACAGGCGCACATTGTCCGGATCGATCGGGACGAAGTCGTCCTTCGAACGGGTCAGCGTATTGGTGAGCTTCAGCCCCTTGGTGGCGGGTGCGGTTGCGCTCATGACAAATGGTCTCCTGGCCGGCTGGCCGGGCGATCCGTCTCAAGGTGCGTTTTGCAAAGAGGGAACGGCCACAGCCAGCGGTGTCGCTAGCTGCAAATAATGGTGATCGAAATGATGTTCCGTGTGGCCGTCATCATGGCGCTTTTATTGACCGCTTTTCACCGCAGGGTCAAGTGCGCAAATAGCACATGCCGGGTGCCTTGCATTGGTCAATGGAATTTGCAAATATCGTGTTCTCCTCCTCTGAAGTATTACGAAACAGTCTTGGCCACCGCGAAAGCGGCCGGCAACAAGTGGAGGAAATCATGATCAAACTGCTGCGCCCTCTCCTGCTTCTGGCATTCCTGAACACGGGAGCCCTAGCCGTAACGCTCGGCGACGATGGCTTGCACAAGGAAGACTGGTTCACCATCACCTTCCGAGACATCGCCGAGGATATTGAAGCCGCTTCAGCAGACGGGAAGCGGCTGGCGATCATCTTCGAACAACGCGGATGCATCTACTGCAAGGCCATGCATGAAAAGCTGCTGACAGATCCTGAAGTGACCGACTTCATCAAGGAGCACTTCATGGTGGTCCAGTACAATATGTTCGGCGATGAGGAGGTCACCGATCTCGACGGCGAGACGCTCAGCGAGAAGTCGGCAGCCCGTAAATGGGGCTATGTTTTCACCCCCACCATCGTGTTCCTTCCCGAATCTCCTCCCGAGGGGCAAACCGTTGCCGAAGCGGCTGTCGCCACGATGCCGGGTGCATTCGGAAAATGGACTTTCTTGAACATGTTCCGTTGGGTTTCGGAAAAAGGCTACGAAGGCGACGAGCATTTTCAAAAGTACCATGCCCGTATTATCAATGACTTACGGTCATCCGGGCGGCTCGAAGGCGAATAAGCAACGGCCAAATCCGACAAATTTGGAAATAGGTTCAAAAGACCTATTGGCAACACATGCAAAAAATCATATGTTTCTTTAAGAGGAGGAAGCCAAGATCCAAATGACTTGGCTTGCAAACCGGGACAACCGGTTGGCGAAGAGGAGGAAAGCCGACGCGATGACCAAAGGCTTATCAATAACACTTGTAGCAGCGTCCCTGTCGCTTGCCTGGCCGGCCCTTGCCGGAACGGTTGCGCCGGATGAAGTGAAGATCAATGACATGAAAGTGGCTGCTTCCCTGACCGGTCAGCCGGGCGATCCGACAGCCGGACGGGAAACGTTTGCAGACCGCAAAAAAGGCAATTGCCTCGCCTGTCATGCCAATACCGATTTGAGTGAACAACTGTTCCATGGAGAAGTCGGGCCGGCTCTTGACGGCGTCGCCGACCGCTGGTCCGCAGAACAGCTGCGCGCCATCGTCGTCGACAGCAAGCAGGTCTTCGGCACACAAACCATCATGCCCGGGTTCTACTCGTTGAACGTCGGGATAAACGTTGCCGAAGAGCACGCCGGAAAAACCATATTGTCCGCTCAGGACGTCGAAGATGTGGTTGCCTATCTGACGACGCTTTCCCAGTAACCTATCATGACCAGGGAGAAAGGGATGACCCTTACCAGACGCGAAGCGCTCGGCCTGACTGCAGGCGCAGCCGCTTTCCTCACCGTCGGCAGCAAATTTGCTTTCGCGACCACCGCAGAAACCGAGGAAGCCATTAAGGCCTTCACCGGCGGCACAATGCCCGGCACCGGCAAAATCACACTCGATGCTCCGGAAATCGCGGAAAACGGTAACACCGTTCCGGTCGCTGTTTCGGTCGAAAGCCCAATGACGGCGGATAATTATGTCGCATCGGTGATCATCCTTGCCGAGGACAATCCGAGCCCGGCTGTGGCCACCTTCCATTTTTCCGCAATGAGCGGTGAAGCGGCTGCCAAGACCCGTATCCGTCTTGCGAAAACCCAGAATGTGGTCGCTGTCGCCAAAATGAGTGACGGCACCACTTACATGGACAAAAAAGAAGTCAAGGTCACCATCGGCGGCTGCGGCGGCTGATCGGCAGGAGGATAGACAAAATGGCAACTCCGAAACCGCGCGTTAAGGTCCCGAAAAAAGCTTCGAAGGGTGAAGTGATCACGTTGAAAACGCTGATCAGCCATCCGATGGAATCCGGGCAGCGCAAGGACAAGAAAACCGGTGAGCTGATCCCGCGCCAGATCATCAACAAATTCACCTGCGAATACAACGGACAGGTCGTCTTTTCATGCGACATGGACCCCGCTGTCTCGGCAAACCCCTATTTCGAATTCAGCGCAAAGGTCGAGGAAAGCGGTACCTTCAAGTTCACCTGGGTGGATGACGACGGCAGTGTTTACACGACGGAAAAGAAGCTGACCGTTGAATAGGGGAATGCCGCGCATTCTCAAGGGACGCAAATCGGGAGGAGACGATTTGGCTAGATTATCAATAACAGGTGCGGCGCTGGCCGGACTGCTTGCAGCAGGCTTCAGCACTTCCGCTCTGGCCGGAGGACCGTCGGACGACAAACTGGTCATTGACGGCGAACTGGAGATCATCACACGGACCGCGGCCCCCGAAGGACATCCACTCGACGAAGTGATATCCGGTTGGCACTACCGTACCAAGGAAACCCGCGACCTGGAGGCGGATAGCTTCCAAAATCCCGGGATGCTCTACGTCGAGCGCGGTGAGGAGATCTGGAACACCGTGGACGGAGAGGCTGGAAAATCCTGTGCCTCCTGCCATGGCGACGGCCAGGAATTTCTCAAAGGTCTCGGCGCCAGCTATCCGAAATGGAATGCGGAAGCGAAGAAGCCTTTCAACCTGGAACTTCAGGTCAATGCCTGTCGCGAAAAGAACATGCAGGCTAAGCCTTACAAGTTCGATGCGGCGGACCAGAAGGCCCTTGTGACCTTCATCAAGCATCAATCCATCGGCATGCCCGTTGGCATCGACCTGAGTGAAGGTGACATGCAGAACTGGTGGGAACGGGGCAAGAAGACCTATTACACCAGAACGGGTCAGCTAAACCTCGCCTGCGCCACCTGCCATGAGGATTACAACGGCAACTACATTCGTGCCGACCACCTCAGCCAGGGCAACGTCAACGGATTTCCGACCTACCGGCTGAAGCAGAGCGCCATGGTTTCCCTGCATAACCGGTTCCGCGGCTGTATTCGCGACACGCGCGCCGAGTTCCCGCCTGCCTTTTCCGACGAGCTGATGGCTCTGGAAGTGTATGTAACCTGGCGCGGTACCGGCCTTGCGGTCGAGACCCCAGCGGTCCGTCAGTAAAACACCCGGTGCGGCGGTTCGCTGCCGCACCTTGGATCCGGGACGCACAGCCGTCCCGCATTTTAATATCATCGGAGGGCTAACACCGGTGCACGGGTGTCGTGTGCCAACGGGTGAGCCTTGTCCGACACCACGTGGTTTCGGTGCCGCAGACCGATGAGCTGGAGGTTGAGTATGTTTTCAAGACGCGAGTTCCTGATGGCCGCGACCGCCACGAGCGCCCTGCTCGGCTCCGGCATGGCCGGCAGCTGGTCAAAACTGATGGCGCAGCAGGCCTTGAACGAGGAAACGCTTCTGTCGATGGAACCGGCAGGCAATGTGACCCTGGTCCATATCACAGACATTCATGCCCAGCTCAAGCCGCTGTACTTCCGTGAACCATCGATCAATCTCGGTATCGGTGACGTCAACGGCCTGCCGCCGCATGTAACCGGCGCCGACTTCCTGAAACTCTACAACATTGAGCCAGGCTCGCCCGATGCCTATGCCCTGACTTCAGAGGACTTTACCGCACTTGCCAGGACCTACGGCAAGATGGGCGGAATGGACCGGGTGGCGACGATCGTCAAGCGTATCCGCTCCGAGCGCGGCGACAACATGCTGCTGCTTGACGGCGGAGACACCTGGCAAGGCAGTTATACGTCCAACAAGACCCTCGGTCAGGACATGATCACCGTCATGAACGCCCTGGAACCGGACGCGATGACCGGCCACTGGGAATTCACCTATGGAACCGACCGGGTGATGGAAGTGATTGAATCCCTGCCCTTCCCGTTCCTTGGCTCCAATATCTACGATGCCGAATGGGACGAGCCGGCATTCGAAGCCTGGAAAATGTTCGAGCGTGGCGGCGTCAAGGTCGCGGTGATCGGGCAGGCCTTCCCCTATACCCCGATTGCAAACCCGCGCTGGATGATCCCCGGTTGGTCGTTCGGCATCCGCGAGGAAGACATCGCCGCCCATGTCGAGGAAGCCCGCGGTGAAGGCGCCGAACTTGTGGTGCTGCTGTCTCACAACGGCTTTGATGTGGACCGCAAGCTTGCCTCCCGGGTCGACGGCATCGACGTGATCCTGACGGGTCACACCCATGACGCCCTGCCCGAGCCGGTGATCGTCAACGACACTCTGGTGATTGCCTCCGGCTCAAATGGCAAATTCGTCTCGCGGCTCGATCTGGATGTGCGTGACGGACAGGTCAAAGGCTACAGCTACCGCCTGATTCCGGTGTTTTCCGACATCATCACGCCAGATGCCGAGATGACGGCGCTTGTCGACGAGGTGCGGGCGCCTTACGCGGACGAGCTCGCCCGTAAGATCGGCACCACCGAAAGCCTTCTCTACCGCCGGGGCAATTTCAACGGCACCTTCGATGACCTGATCTGCCAGGCCCTTCTGGAAGAACGCGATGCGGAGATTTCCCTGTCACCCGGTTTCCGGTGGGGAACCAGTCTTCTGCCAGGTCAGGACATCACGGTCGAGGATCTGCACAACGCCTGCGCCATGACCTATCCGGCAGCCTACCGCTCCTCCATGAGCGGGCAGACGATCAAGGATATCCTGGAGGATGTCGGCGACAATCTGTTCAACAAAGACCCCTACTACCAGCAGGGCGGCGATATGGTTCGCGTCGGCGGCATGGGTTACACCATCGACCCGGAAAAGGAAATCGGCGCGCGCATTTCAGACATGACGCTGCTTGCCACCGGTGAAGCCATCGACCCGTCGCGGGACTATGTCGTGGCGGGCTGGGCCTCGGTGAATGAAGACACCGAAGGACCCGCCATTTGGGATGTCGTCGAATCCCATCTTGCCAAAAATCCGACCGTACAACTTCCAGACAATCAGTCCGTGAAGGTCCTCCCCTGACACCGTCACCAAGCTGAGCCAGAACGACAATTGCCAAACCCCGAGGAAATGACATGACTGAAACAAAGGCTTCGGGACAGCCCCCCAGAGATTCCGGTCCGAACATGAACCGGCGGACACTCCTCAAGGCAGGCCTTGCCACAGGCGGCGCAGCCGTCAGCGCCGGTGCGCTCACCGGCAGCGCCTTGGCCGGAGGCGACCCGCTGATCACTGAAATCCAGGATTGGAACCGTTATCTGGGCGATGGCGTCCAGGCTAATCCCTATGGCATGCCGTCTGAATTCGAGGCCCATGTGGTCCGCCGCGATGTGGAATGGCTAACCGCTTCGACGGAAAGCTCCATCAACTTCACACCCCTGCACGATCTTGATGGCATCATCACGCCGAACGGCCTGTGTTTCGAGCGCCATCACGGCGGTGTCGCGGAAATCAACCCGGCCGATCACCGGCTGATGATCAATGGGCTTGTCGACACGCCCCTGGTCTTCACCATGGAAGACCTCAAGCGGTTTCCGCGCGAAAACCGGGTCTATTTCCTGGAGTGCGCCGCCAATTCCGGAATGGAATGGCGCGGATCGCAGCTCAACGGCTGCCAGTACACCCATGGCATGGTTCACTGCGTGGTCTATACCGGCGTGCCTTTGAAGCTGTTGCTGGAGGAAGCCGGCGTCAAGACCAACGGAAAATGGGTCATGCCGGAGGGCGCCGATGCGGCGGCCATGACCCGCTCGATTCCAATGGAAAAAGCCCTGGACGATTGCCTTGTCGCCTTCAAGATGAACGGCGAGGCGCTGCGTCCGGAACAAGGTTATCCGCTGCGGCTGGTCGTGCCCGGCTGGGAAGGCAACATGTGGGTCAAATGGCTGCGCCGGCTGGAAGTTGGCGACGAGCCGTGGCATCAGCGCGAGGAAACCTCGAAGTACACGGATCTTCTGGCCAACGGCAAGGCGCGCCGCTTTACCTGGGTTATGGACGTCAAGTCCGTGGTCACCAGCCCGAGCCCGCAAGCCCCCATCCCCCATGGCAAGGGCCCGCTGGTCATCTCCGGCGTCGCCTGGTCCGGCAACGGCAGGATCAAGCGCGTCGATGTCAGCCTGGATGGCGGCCGCAACTGGAAAACGGCGCGGATCGACGGACCGAGCCTACCCAAAGCCATGCACCGGTTCTATCTCGATATCGACTGGGACGGTTCGGATCTCCTGATCCAGTCCCGGGCCATGGACGAGGACGGTTTCTATCAGCCCACCAAGGATGAGCTGCGCATCGCTCGCGGAGAAAACTCCATTTACCACAACAACGGCATCCAGACCTGGCATGTCAAAACCGATGGGACCGTTGAAAATGTCGAAGTTGCTTAAGCCCCTCCCCCTCCTGTGCCTGGCCGGCAGCCTGCTGCTGCCGATCCTGGACACCGCGCATGCCGGTAAACTCGGCCTTGGCCGGCCGGCGACAGATGATGAAGTCACGGCTTGGGACATTGATGTCCGGCCTGATGGCAAGGGCCTGCCGACCGGATCTGGAACCGTCGCGGACGGAGAGGTTCTTTTCACAGAGAACTGCGCGGTTTGCCACGGTGACTTCGGCGAAGGCGTTGGCCGCTGGCCGATTTTGGCCGGAGGTCAAGGCTCGCTGAAAGACGAGCGCCCGGAGAAAACCATCGGCTCTTACTGGCCGTATCTCTCGACCGTCTACGACTACATTCGCAGGGCCATGCCCTATGGCAACGCCCGTTCCCTGTCGAACGACGACGTCTATGCCCTCACCGCCTATATTCTCTATCTGAACGACCTGGCCGATGAGGACTTCGAGCTATCCGACAAAAACTTCACCGACATTCATCTGCCCAATGAGAAAAACTTCATCGCCGATGACCGGCAGGAAGAAGAGCATTACGCCAGCAAAGGCGAACCCTGCATGGAGAACTGCACCGGTAAGCCGGTCGAAATCACCATGCGCGCCCGTATTCTGGATGTGACGCCGGGCAGCTCCGACGATGACCAGGGAGCCGGCGGCGGATCGGTCGACTGAGGCAGGAAGCACATCCGCTCCCCTTATCTCATCCGAGAGCCGGGGCAACCATTCCCGGCACATAGGCCGGTGAAATAAAAGACCTTGCGTGCGCCTTGAACGCTTCTACGAGCCGGGGCTGGCGCAAGGCCTTCAAACTGGCCAGACCGATGGTCATCGGCGCGTGTTGTCCCGAAATGCCAAGACGGACCACCTTGCGTCCGTCCAGCGCCAGATCGGCACGCGGGGTTACATTGGCCAGCGTATAACCGTAACCGTTCGCGACCATCGTCCGGATCACATCCGGATGAGCAAAACGGTAGGCAATCTCCGGTTCCAGGCCTTCAGAGCGGAACAGGGACAAAAAGTATTCCCCCGACAGCGGCAGATCGAGAAACACCATCGGCAGACCGGCCAGCTCGCGCAGTGTCACCGAGGAATGGCGCGCCAGCGGATGGGTTTCCGCCACCACCGCGTGAACGGGCAAAGCCACCAGCGGGACAAAGTCGATATCTTCCGGAATGGCCAGATCATAGGTGATGGCGACGTCGATGGCGGCATGCCGGAGCCGCTCGAAAATCAGTTCCTGATGCGCAACCTCGGGCCGGACGCGCGCCTTCGGGAAAGCGGCTGTGAAGCCATGCGCCAGTTCCGGCAGGATCATTGGCGCCAGAGTGGTCAGACAGCCGGCATTGAGCGTTCCACTCACCGTTTCGGACGCTTCCGATGCCGTCGCGTGCAGGGCTCCGGCCTGAACGATCAGCTGCCGCGCCTCCGCCAGCAGCGTGCGCCCGACCGGCGTCAGCGACAGGCCCTGTGCGTGATGGCGGATAAACAGCTGAACGCCGAGTACCTTTTCCAGCTGGGAAATGGCGGTCGAAATCGACGGCTGCGAGATATTCAACCGCTCCGAAGCCCGCGTGATACTGCCGGTTTCCCCGGCTGCAATAAAATATTCCAGCTGTCGGAGCGTGAAGCGCATTCAGGCAGTTCCTTGGACATGACAGGCGTTCATTCGTCGCCTGGAACGCCGTAGCTCGGCGCTGCTGTAGGGTCGAGCGCACGGGTCACGTAATCTTCCAGTTGCGGCTTGTAAAGATCCCAGAGATCCGACAGGGCGCCTATCGGATTCTGCTCTGCCCAATCGATCCTGAGATCGGCAATCGGCCAGCTGACGTCACGTACCAGATAAAGCCCGGCGGAATGAACCGGCCCCGCCTCGCCGCCTGCCGCCAGTCCTGCCTGCATCGCCGCGATCAGCCGGTCACCAAGCAATCCTTGAGCCGCTTCGAACGCGGCGACCATGGCTGCGGGAACCTCATCATTCGCCAGAAGGTTCCCCGCCGCTGCGCACTCACGGCCTTTTGCGACGGCGTTGATGCCGAGGGTCTGCTCACCGGAGAAAAGCGCGCTGCTGCCCTGATTGTCCAGAACGGCTAATTGCCGCCAGGGTGCTGCCGGATAGTCGGTCAGAACCGCCGCAAGTGCCTCCTGCGCGGGCAGACCTGAGGCCATCAGATCGAGGGCTTTCGGCCCAAGGGACGGATCCGTGATGTTCTGCGAGGCAACAACGCCCACACCGGCCCTTGCATGCGAGCAGCGCGCAGCGACAGCTGGTGATGACGAAGAAATCGCGATGCCGAGTGTGCCGGTGTCAGGACAGCGGGCGGAGATGGAAAATGTCATGGCATATCCTGTCTTGGGTTGGCGAAGTTCAACAGGTCAGTCGTTGTCCGGAATAACGGCGATTGCGTCGATTTCCACCAGCCACTCGGGCCGCGCGAGCGCCGAGACAATGATACCCGTTGAGACCGGAAACACGCCTTTCAGCCACTTGCCAACCACCCGGTAAACATCCTCCCTGTAGCGCGGATCGACCAGATAGATCGTGATCTTGGTGATATGCTCCAGCTGACCGCCAGCCTCCTCCACCAGCATCTTGATATTGGCCATGGCCTTTTCCGCCTGACCTCCGGCATCGCCGATCGCGACATTTTCCGACGTCTCCAGATCCTGGCCGATCTGGCCACGCACAAAGACCATGGTTCCCCGTGCGGCAACAACCTGGCACAGGTCGTTGTCGAGGTTCTGTTCCGGGTAGGTGTCCTTGGTGTTGAAGGGGCGAATGCGTTTGTGAACAGGCATCAGGAGTATCCATTTTGGGAAGGGCTCATACTGGCAGCCACCTGGAGAGGAACAGGCTGGCCATAGGCACGATTGGTATAAATAAGCGGTACGCCCGTGTCAGAGCAAAGAACCTCCTGCACCGCGCCGACAAAAACAAAATGGGTGCCGACCCTTTGAGCGCTTTCAAGCCGGCAGTCGAAAGCCACAAGCACCTCTTCGGCACACGGCGCACCGGTCACGGCGGTCCGCCAGCGGGCACAAGCGAATTTGTCACCATCCGGCCGGCGGATCC
>JBNKOQ010000067.1:0-12299 GCA_050294735.1 Roseibium sp.
AAGCCCAGATTTTCGACCATCACCAGCGGCCCGGTCCTTTGCGTGAAGACGGGCAGCCGTTCAGCTCCTTCGGCTTGATCTGGGCCCACTATGGGCGGGCCTATCTGGCGGCACTGGAGGTGCCGGCGCATGACATCGAGGACATCCACGCCGCCTTCGACACCAAGTTCGTGCTGCCGATCGATCTTCTCGACAATGGCGCGATGGACCCGTCTGTGGCAGGTCCCTTGTCGGGTTTGACCTTGCCGGCCCTTCTGGGCAGCTTGAAGCCTGTGTTCGACGATCCGTCACCGACCGCTGATGATGATGCATTCTTTGCGGCCTTGCCTGTCGCGCGCGGGTTCGTTGAAGCCTTTATCGGCAACCTGGCGGCAAAGGCCCGTTCGCAAAGCATCGTGCTGGAGGCCATCGCGAAGGCTGGCACATCGCCCATTCTTGAGTTGCCGATGGGTATGCCCTACCGCTCCGCTCTAGAAGACGCCGGGGCCGATCACATGCTGTTCGTGGTCAATCCGCGTGGAGACGATTGGACGCTCAATGGCATCAAGCTGTCGAACGAGACCTTTGAGCAACGCGCCGATTTGCCTGCCTCCTGGGCAGGCCTGACCGACACGGCGCTGGAAGAGGCAAGCGGCGTCAAAGGCGCCAAATTTTGCCACAACGCCCGCTTCATCGCGGTGGCCAGCTCACGCGAGGCAATCCTGAAAATGGCCGACCTGGCGGTGAATGCCCTTCAATAGGGCTGCTTTTGTCGCCGCCCGCCAGGGCCGCCTGTCTACTGAGCCAGGCCCATTACCTTCATGTTGGCGATGGAAGCGGGCAGCCCCGCGGGGTCGCGCAGTTCAATGATCAGGCGCGGGTCGCTGGTGAGCCTTGCAAGGGCTGCAAAGACAGACGGCCAGAGAATACTGCCCTCGCCGAGGGTCCAGTGCCGGTCGGCATAACCGTCGGCGTCCTGCAGGTGGATGTGGCGCAGCCGGTTGCCCGCGGCCTTGATGTAGTAATCGACCGGCGGCGCGCCGGTCGAACCGTGGGCATAATGGGCGTGGCCGGTGTCGATGGAGACCGCGACGGCCTTCGAATTGAAGCTGTCGGCGAGCCTCACCCGGTCGTGGGGACCCTTGTCCTCGATGTTTTCGAGCACCAGCTCGCAGCCGATGTCTTCTGCGCGTTTGACCGCATCGCCCATCGACAGGTGGCAGAGTTCGATCATACGGTCGCGGCCGTCGTCGTAATTGTCGAGGTTGTTGTGGTCCCATGTGGTGAAGGGGCTGTGCACCACCATGTGGGTCGCCCCAAGGGCTTCGCAGACGTCCAGGCCCTGGGCAAGCCGCTGCTTGACGACTTCGCGCACATCCGGGTCCATGGTGTCGACAGTGAACCCGAAGAACGGTCCATGGATGCCGAGACGGCCTTGGTGGCCGTCCAGCAGCTTTTTCGCCCGTTCGACCAGAGGTGCCCAGTTTCCCTTCAGGGTAGACGCGTCGATGAAATCCTGAAGTTCCAGATCCCTCGGCTTTTCAAGCATCAGGGAACGATGGGTTTCGAGGTCGTTCAGCATCAGGGCAGCGCCCAGAATCGGAAGCTCGGTCATAACATCAGCCTGTATTCGTGTTTGGTGCGCAATGCGCTTGTCATAATCAGCCTGTTTGACAAGGACGCGACAGCAGTCTGGTTGCCGATGTCAGGGGGGCGGGGTCAGGTGTCCGTCAGTATCCCCGGCATCTGTTGACGCAATGGGGCAGGTTGCCGGTTTCGAAATAGGCTTCGATGTTTCCGGCGACGATTTGCGAGGCTGTCGAGCGGATGGTCGGCGCGGAAATATGCGGCAGGACGGTCACGCTTGGGTGATCCCAATAGGGACTGTCGGCGGGAAGCGGTTCTGTGGCAAAGACATCGAGCACGGCGTGGGCGATGCGGCCGCTGTCCAGCGCATCGAGCAGCGCGCCATCATCAATGATCGGCCCCCTGGCGAAGTTGATCAGCTTTGCGCCCTGGGGAAGCTTTGCGAGGGCCGTGGCATCCAGCATCCCTCGGGTGTCAGGCGTTAACGGCATCAGGACCACTGCAATGTCTGTCTTTGCCAGCGCTGCGGTGAGACCATCGCTGCCGGAACAGGTGTCGATGCCGTCGATTGTCTTGGCGCTCCGGCTCCAGCCGCAAACGTTGAAGCCATTGGCCTTCAGGCGCAGGGCCGCAGCCTTGCCGAGATTGCCAAGACCAAGAACCGTGACGGTCTGTTCCGAAGGCAGTTTCAGGCTGTGCTCCAGCCAGATTTTGCCGGACTGCTGCCGGGCGTAGCGAGGCATGTCGCGGTGCAGGAAGAGCGTCCAGGCCAACACGGCTTCCGACATTGTTTCCGCCATTTGCGGATCGACCAGACGCACGATATCCGGGCCGTCTTCCGGCAGCTCGGCGGTCATGCGCTCGACACCGGCCCAAAGGCTGTGCACCCATTTCAGATTGGGCAGGGTGAGGAGGTCAGCGGGATCCGGATTGGCGACGATTGCAACCTGGGCTTCGGCGCGTTCCGCGGCGCTCAAGTCACTCAGCACCTTGATCTCATGCTTCGGCGCAAGGATTTTGCCGAGGCTTTCGATCCAGGCGTCCTGTTCCTCCGCAGCCGCTCGGGCAACGAGCGGCAGGACTCTTTGAAAAGCGGGTTTGCTCATGCTGCGAAGATCCCTTTGACATCGGCAAAGCCTTTGATCTCGATGGGGTTTCCGGACGGATCACGGAAGAACATGGTGCTTTGTTCTCCCGGTTCCCCCTTGAAGCGGATCGTCGGTTCCAGGATGAAGTCGAGCCCGGCCGCGGTCAACTTCCCGGCCAGCGCCTGCCATGCCGGCATGTCAAGAACAACGCCCAAATGCGGCATGGGAACCATATGATCGCCGACCTTGCCGGTGTTGGTTGTCTTGAATGGCTCGCCAAGATGCAGAGAGATCTGGTGGCCGAAGAAGTTGAAATCGACCCATGTCTCGGTGCTCCGGCCTTCGGTGCAGCCAAGCAGGCCGCCGTAAAAGGCACGAGCTTCTTCCAGATCGGTGACGTGATAGGCGAGGTGGAAACAGGAGAACATGGCTGGCTCTTGCGCTGTGGGTGGGCTGCTGTGGTGTTTAAGGAAGGTACGGCACCTCTGGCAAGGCAATCTTTCGAACGGATGGACGGCGGACAGATCTTCTTTGATGTCAAATTTACCTTCAAAGTCAGGGGCAGGTCTTGTGAGGGTGTTTGCGCGCCGCAATCACTGGATGGCTTTGGCAAACAGGCTGCATGTCGAAGATTGTAAGGTGCTCAGGTGCCTTGAGACTCAAGGTTGCGGTAATGAATGTAAAATAATTGACGTTTTTACGCATTAAGGCGTCGAATTTGGAGTTGATATTTATTTAATTCTTTCGTGGATCAGGAATGTTGTGCCGCGCTGTTGTCTCCGCGAACTCATAGTGTAATGTGGGCGCCTATCAGATCCTGTCATATGCAAGGAACTAATTCCTTCGATCCGTTGATCCTGCATTCGGATTTACGCAGGATTATTGTCAGTTCGAAGTGGAATAATGCGTCCCAAGAGAGCCAAAACAGAATATCGAAAACTTTTGGCTCTGAATGAGAGACTGACCACTTTGCTTTCAAATCTGAGAACCATGAATTTCTCCCCCGTAAATACTCTTGAAGTATTTTCGGGTTGGATTTCTATTCACTCATCAAACAAACAGACGACAGTGGAGTAAACACATGAAGACATTGTTTGTATCAATCGCCGCAGCGGCGTTGTCTTTTGGCGCGTCGTCCGCGATGGCCGCCGAGGATTGCGGCACCGTGACCGTCGCTGAAATGAACTGGGCATCTGCCGGAGTTATCGCACAGATCGACAAGGTTATCCTGGAAGCCGGCTATGGCTGCGATGTGGAGCTGGTAACCGGTGACACCATGCCGACCTTTACTTCCATGAGTGAAAAAGGCGAGCCGGATGTGGCGCCGGAGCTCTGGATCAACGCCGTCCGCGAGCCGCTTTCGAAGGCTGTTGACGAAGGCTCGCTGATCATCGGCGGCGAAGTACTGGCAGATGGCGGTGTCGAAGGTTGGTGGGTGCCGACCTACATTGCCGAAGCGAACAACATCAAGACCGTTGACGATGCCTTGGCACACCCGGAACTCTTCCCGGGAGCGGAAGACGAAAGCAAGGGTGCCCTGTTCAACTGTCCGTCGGGTTGGGCGTGCCAGATCATCACCGCGAATATGTATCGTGCCCGCAAGGGTGACGAGAAAGGCTTCGAGCTGGTTGATACCGGTTCCGCCGCCGGCCTCGACGGATCGATCGCCCGGGCGTTTGAGCGCAAGGAAGGCTGGCTCGGTTACTACTGGGCTCCGACCTCCATTCTCGGCAAGTACGAAATGACCAAGCTCGATCGCGGCGTTGCGCACAACGAGGAAGAGTGGACGAGCTGTATGGTCATTGCCAACTGCCCGGACCCCAAGCCGAACGATTGGGCAAAGTCCGAGGTCTTTACCGTTGTCACACCGGCATTCGCCAAAAAGGCCGGTGTCGCGATGGACTATGTGAAGACCCGTGCCTGGCATAATGACACTGCCAACAAGGTTCTCGCCTGGATGAGCGACAATCAGGCGACCAATGAAGATGGCGCCTACTACTTCCTGGAAAATTATGCGGATGTTTGGACCAAGTGGGTTTCCGAAGACACCGCTGAAAAGGTCAAGTCGGCTCTCTAAGAAAGCCGCTTCGGTACGATAACAAAAAATAATAAGGGCATCCGCGCGGGACTTGCGCGGATGCTGTCCGGGAACCTCCAGAAGACCAGGAATATACTATGGACTGGACCGAGTTTCCGTCACTTGGCCGTCGCGATTTACGCGACTTGCGATTGGCTGTGGATGGCGGGTTCAAAGAATTTACAAGAGCGTATGGCGAGTCACTGGAAAATTTCTTCTCGCCATTGAAAACCTTCCTGGTGACACTGGAAGACCTTCTGATTTCGTCACCATGGCCCATCGTTCTGCTCGTCTTGCTCGGCATTGTCTATGCCTTGAGCCGGAGCGTGAAAATCACCGTCGGGTCGATGATCGCTCTTCTGCTGATCGGTTATTTCGGCATGTGGGAAGACACGATGCGGACCATCGCGATGGTCGCGGTCTGTACCATGGTCGCGATTGTCTGCGGCATTCCCATCGGCATTCTCATGGCGCGTTCGGACAAGGTTCAGGCTGTCGTGAACCCGATCCTCGATCTGATGCAGACCATGCCGAGTTTCGTTTATCTGATTCCGGTGGTGATGATTTTCGGCCTGGGCAAGGTGCCGGGTGTGATCGCGGTGGTGATTTACGCCGTTCCGCCGATGATCCGGCTGACCAATCTGGGTATTCGTCTGGTCGATACCGATGTGCTTGAAGCCGCGGACGCCTTCGGCTCGTCTGCCTGGCAGAAGCTGACGAATGTGCAGCTGCCGCTGGCGCTGCCGACCATCATGGCTGGTATCAACCAGTGCATCATGATGTCTCTCGCCATGGTCGTGGTTGCTTCGATGATCGGTGTGAAAGGTCTCGGGCAACCGGTTCTTCAGGCGATCAACAATCAGTACTTCACCATGGGCGTGATGAACGGTCTGGCCATTGTCGCCATTGCCATCATTTTCGACCGTGCAACGCAGGCCTACGGCAAGCGTCTGCAAAAGCACTCGGAGGTGGTCCATGGCTGAGGCAACAGGTATTGAAATCCGCAGCCTTTACAAGATCTTCGGTCCGGACGGCGCGTCCATGGTCGAGAAGGTCAAAGCGGGTATGTCGAAGGCTGAACTGAACGAGACGTTCAATCACGTTCTGGGCCTCAACGATATCAACATCTCCATGCCGGGCGGCAAGATACAGGTGGTCATGGGACTGTCGGGGTCCGGCAAGTCCACCCTGATCCGCCATATCAACCGCTTGATCGACCCGACTGCCGGCGAGGTCATGTACGGCGATGACGATGTCTGCAAGATGTCGCCGAAGGAATTGCGGGAGTTCCGCCGTCACAAGACGGCGATGGTGTTCCAGAAGTTTGCTCTTCTGCCGCATCGTACCGTGATGAAAAACACGGTCTATGGCCTGGAGATCCAGGGTGTGGGGGCAAAGGAAGCCGAAGAGCGGGCGGCACGCTGGATTGCCAGGGTCGGTCTGGAAGGCTTTGAGGATCATTATCCCAATCAGCTGTCAGGCGGTATGCAGCAGCGTGTCGGTCTTGCCAGAGCTTTGGCCAACGACGCTGACATTCTTCTGATGGATGAGGCCTTTTCAGCGCTTGACCCCCTGATCCGCATGGACATGCAGACCGTTCTTCTGGATCTGCAAGAAGAGCTTCACAAGACCATCGTGTTCATCACGCATGATCTGGACGAAGCCCTGCGTCTCGGAGATCGCATCGCGATCTTGCGGGATGGGGCTGTGATCCAGCAGGGAACGGGGCAGGAAATCGTTCTGCGCCCGGCAGATGAATACATCTCCAGCTTCGTCAAGGAAGTGAACCGGGGCCGTGTGGTTCTGGTCGATACGGTCATGGATAAGGCCAGGAAGCTTGATACCGGGTTGACGATCCCTCAAGGCGTAATGCTTGAGGAAGCGGCGAGAAGCTTTGCTGACTCGGGGCAGAGCGAGGCGAATGTGATTGACACCGCCGGCATGCCGGTCGGGGTTCTGACAGTGCAGGATACGATCACCGCGATGGTGACACCTGCCAGCCACTGAGCCTTCGTTTGTTGCAAGTCACAAGGCTCCGGGTTTCCGCCCGGGGCCTTTTTTCTTTTCCCGATGGGAGAGTTGCTCCTTGAGCGTCAGGCGTAGCGTTTGAGGTCGGCGGCATCCGCATCTGTTGTGGCGCGGCCGGGCTTGCGGGCCGGGCAGGTCTCGTTGGAAGGTATTTCGCTGGCAGGGCGTGGCCGACCGAAAAGATATCCCTGAACCTCGGTGCAGCCGGCTTCTGCCAGGAACCGCAGCTGCACCTCATTTTCCACCCCTTCGGCCAGAACCGGTATCTTGAAGCTGTGACCGAGCAGGAGGGCAGAGCGAATGATCGCCCGGGAGCGGGGATCTGACTCGATGGATTGTGTGAACACCCGGTCGACCTTTATCTTGTCGAACGGGAAGTTTTGCAGCGTGTTCAAAGAAGAATAGCCGGTTCCAAAGTCATCCATGGAAACCCGAACTCCAAGCGAGCGTAGGGCCTTGATCGCTTTCTGGACGCGTTCGTGATCCTGAATGATGCAACTCTCGGTCAGTTCTATTTCAAGCCGCTCAGGCGGCAGCCCTGTCTTGGCGAGGGCCTGGGCCACAACGTCTGGGTAATTGCCTCTCGAGAACTGAAGCGGCGAAGCGTTTACGGAGACCGAAACGGGGACTTTCCAGCCAACTGCGTACTCGCAGGCCGTTTCAAGGACCCATTTTCCGATCTCGAGGATCTGTCCGGTCCGCTCGGCAATCGGAATGAAGTCCTCCGCTGAAATCTGCCCCTTTTCGGGGTGATGCCAGCGCAGCAGCGCTTCATAGCCGATAATCTCTCTGGTTTGGGTGCTGTTTTGCTGCTGGAAGTATATGTCCAGCTGGTTTTCGCTTATGGCGGTTTTCAAATCGGCTGCGATGGCCGCTTGCCTGCGGCTGCATTCTTCCATGCCTTCGACATAGGTCAGGATCTGCTGATCCCCGGTTCTCTTGGCCTCTTTGGCGGCGAGGGCGGCACGGGATACGAGCGTATCCAGGTTTTCCGAATCCTCGGGGAAAATTGCGATGCCGATGCTGGCATGAAGTGTCAGGTTATAGTTGTTCCAGTGGATGGGCTGGAGGATGATCTCCTGGATCTTGCCGGCAAATGCAGTGACCTCCTCCGGGCCCCTGATATTGTCTTTGAAGGCAACAAATTCATCGCCGTTAAAGCGGGCGAGCGTTTCGCCCTCTGTCAGGGCGCCCAGGATGTTCGCCGCCAGTGCAGAGAGCACCTCGTCGCCGGCCTGATAGCCATGCAAGTCGTTGATTGTCTTGAATTGGCTCAGGCTGATGAAGAAGATCGCTGCCTTGGTTCCGGAGCTGTCCCGGTTTGCCAGGTTCCGGGCGATTTCATCCGTGAGAAACGCCCGGTTCGGGAGACCCGTGATCGGGTCGTGCAGGGCAAGGTATCTGTACTTCTCGGAGGCCGCCCTTCCACCTTGCTGGTCGATTGCGTAGGTTGCCCCCAGAATCAGTATCATGATGACGACAACAGTCGTCATGGCCGCAAGCAATGCCCCATCGTGCAGCAAGGCGTCCGACAGCCTGGCACCGCTTGCCGGGGCGAGGGTGATCGCACTCATGCCGGTGAAGTGCACGGAGGCGATGGCGAACATCAGGCAGGCAATGCTGACGGTTCCGCAATATCTGGAGCAAGGGCGGGCGAAACGATTCATGGCCAGCATGCCGAGCAGGCAACCGGACAGAATGGAGCAGATGACAAAGGTGGTGTTCCACCCGATGCTTCCGGCAATCGTCAGAGCTGCCATGCCGGTGTAGTGCATTGCGGCAATCCCCAGTCCAAGGATGAGGCCGCCGATCTCCACGGCAAACCGCTTGTCCAGCTGAGCGGAGATGAAGAAGCCCAGACCCATCGCAACAATTATGATGATTAGCGATGCGATCGTCGGGGCGATGGCAAAGGCCCGCTCCACGGGAATTTCATATCCTATCATGGCAGTGAAATGCGCCGCCCAGAGTGTGCTGCCGCCAACCGCACTTGTGAGGAAAAGCCATAGGTGTTTCCGCAATCCGGTTTCGCCCCGGACTCGGGTACACAGTTTTATCGCGATGACGCTTCCGGCGAGACAGAGCAAACCGGCCACGGCCAGATAGAAAAAATTGTGCTCAAACGCGATGCGGGACAAGACTGTGATCATTCAATTCTCCGGACTGCAGTCTTCCGGAAAATTACAAATACAATAATAATGTGGCTTTAGAAAAGAATTTATTGTTTCTAAATTGTTAATATAGACGGCTTGATTGATTCTATATCGTTATGTGTTTCTATTTTTTCTGATTTTATTTTTTCTATAGTCTTTGTGATGATGATGTTGATTGAAATGCAACAATGCGGCCCCGAAAACCGAAAGTGCCGGCCGGGCTGAAAAATATGCCGTCCACAGACTAATTATTTACATTCAGGAGCAGTTCTTGGCGAAAAATAGGTAGTTTTCTCTAGTATTTGCTGGTTTGTTTAAAATGTGATTGATATTTTTAACAATGGATAACCTAATTGCCGTCAAAACGGTGTCGTTTCGAAAGTGAAGTAAAAGGCAGATGGGAATGAGTTATTTCCCAGATGTTCCTTAGGGGGCTTCTTTGCTGCATTTTAGGCACTCAGGATTACGTTGCTAATGCCCACAATACCGAAATCTACACGAGTTGGAGATGCATACGAGCGTCTCAAGGCAGAGATTCTGCGGAGCGACTTGCCGCCGGGTTTTCAAGCGCCGGAGCCTGACATTGCCGAGCGTCTGGGGATGAGCCGGACGCCGGTGAGGGAAGCATTGATCAGGTTGGAATCCGAAGGCCTGGTAGAACTGGTTCCCCGTCGAGGTGCCAAGGTTCTGCCGCTGTCCATCGATGACTTTCTCGAAATCTACGAGCTTTTGGTGGCTCTGGAACCCGCCGCGCTGGAGAAGCTTGCCGGAATGCCGGTTGGGGTTCAGGATCTGGAGGAGCTTGAGACCCTCAACGAGGAGATGGAAAAGGCCGGGGAGGCCGGTGATCTCGATGCATGGGCTTCAGCTGATGACCGGTTTCACCGCAAGCTGCTGCGTCTCAGCAGCAACGGACGTCTGGTCAGTTACACAGAATGTCTGCTGGACCAGGCCCATCGAGGGCGCTTGCTTTTGCTGCATTTGCACAAGAAGCCGATCGGGGCGGCCCAGGAACACCGGGATATCCTGGCGGCGGTTCTCTCCGGGGATAGCGCCGCCGCGGCGGATCTGGCCCGGCGTCACAGGATGGCGGCGAAAACGACTTTTCTCGAAATATTCAGCAGCAGCCGGCTCAATCACATCTGAGTTCCCAACCCGTTTTCAGGTTGTCGTCATAACCTGGCTCTTTCCGAAACAGATCCTATATCCTAACAGTTCAAACCTGACTGAAACGGAGTGATCATGCGCCTGGAAACGGACGGAATTGGCTCGATTGAAGTTGCTGACGACCGGTATTGGGGCGCGCAGACGCAGCGGTCGCTGAAGTATTTTTCCATCGGAACCGACCTTGTGCCGCTGGAAGTGATTCACGCCTATGCCGTCTTGAAGAAAGCGGCGGCCCGGGCAAACCGGGATCTGGGGCTGCTGGAGCCTGGGCTGTCTGATCTGATTTGCGCGGCGGCCGATGAAATTGCCCGTGGCGAGCTGAATGATCATTTCCCTTTGCATGTCTGGATGACCGGGAGCGGCACGCAATCCAACATGAACGTGAATGAGGTGATCTCCAATCGGGCCATCGAGATGGCAGGCGGCACGCTTGGATCCAAGGATCCGGTGCATCCGAATGACCACGTCAACATGTCCCAGTCGTCCAATGACACGTATCCGGCGGCGATGCACATGGCGGCGGCGCTTCTGATGGTACAGAAATTGCTGCCGAACGCGCGGTATCTGCGGGACAAGCTCGCGGCCAAGGCGGATGAGTGGGGCCGGATTGTCAAGATCGGCAGAACCCACTTGCAAGACGCCACGCCGCTGACGCTCGGTCAGGAGTTTTCCGGCTATGTGCATATGCTCGAGGAGGATATCGCCCGGATCGAATATGCGCTCGGAGACGTCTACAAACTGGCGCTTGGCGGCACAGCCGTGGGGACGGGTATTAACGCGCATCCCGGCTTTGCGGAAAAGGCGGCTGACGAAATCGCCAGCCTGACCGGTTTGCCGTTTGTGACCGCACCGAACAAATTTGCTGTTCAGGGTGCGCACAACGCCCTGGTTATGCTCTCCGGGGCGATGAAGTCTCTTGCCGGGTCTCTTTTCAAAATCGCGAATGATATCCGGTTGCTGGCCTGCGGACCGAGATGCGGGCTGAACGAGCTGCAGTTGCCGGCGAATGAGCCGGGGTCCTCGATCATGCCGGGAAAGGTCAATCCGACCCAGTGCGAGGCCTTGGCGATGCTGGCCATTCAGGTAATGGGCAATGACGTGACCGTCGGATTGGCCAGCAGCGGCGGTTATCTGGAAATGAACGTCTACAAGCCCGTCATGATCAACGCGGTTCTGCAGTCCGGGCGGATCATGGCGGATGGGTGCCGGAACTTCGCGGACTTCCTGGTTGAAGGAATGACGGCCAATGAAGACCAGATCGTGTCCTACGTGGAACGTTCCCTGATGCTGGTCACAGCACTGAGCCCCGTGATTGGCTATGACAAGGCAAGCGAAGTCGCCCATACGGCTTTCGAAGAGGGCAAGACCTTAAGGGAGGTCTGCCTGGGCCTCGGGTATGTTTCTGCTGAGGAATTCGACAGAATTGTCGATCCGGCAAAGATGGTTGGCGCAACCCTTTGACCGGGTGTTGCTCCCGGAGCCGCTAAGGCTATTACTTGCATCTCTCTTGTAACTATAACTTATGTCCCGCCTGCGGACTTGGATTTGTTTTGAGAAGCTCCCGCCTATAAGTTTTCTTCTCAAATACAAGGATTTTTGCGGTTCCTGTTCCTCGCGTATGGAGTGGACGCGCCGCAGGGGTGATGGCTGAAAAAGCTGGTGCCGTAAAGAATCCATAAGTTATAGGCGAGGAGGTTATAATGCAGGAGCCCTGCTTTGATGTGGCACATCTGGGCCACGTCGAACTTCTGACGGACAAGTTCGAAGAAAGCCTGGATTTTTTCATTAACATCTACGGCCTGACCGAAAGCGGCCGGGATGAGAATTCCGCCTATCTGCGCGCATTCGACGACTATGAATTTCACACCTTGAAGCTGACCCGCTCCGATGCCACGGGTGTTGGGCACATTGGTTACCGCACGTCGTCGGAGGCGGCTCTTGAGCGCCGGGTCAAGGCCATCGAGGACATGGGCTGTGGCATCGGCTGGGTGGAGGGTGATCTCGGACACGGGCGGGCCTACCGGTTTAGCGATCCGGATGGGCATGTTTTCGAGCTCTACTACGACAGGGAAAAGTATGTTGCGCCGCCTGAGGAAAAGGCTGCCCTCAAGAACATTGCCCAGCGTTACCACGGGCGCGGCGTTTGTGTGCGCCGCATTGATCACCTGAACCTTCTCGCCAAAGACGTATCCCGGATCCGGGACTGGATGCCGAAGGCGC
>JBNKOQ010000068.1:0-12049 GCA_050294735.1 Roseibium sp.
TCTCCTTTTAGCTTGATCGACCCGCCGACAACGCGTCCGGGATCATCTATCAGCTGCATGATTGAGAAGCCGGTGATCGACTTCCCCGAGCCGGATTCGCCAACAAGACCGAGAATCTTGCCTTCGTTGATGTCGAGCGAGACCTTATTGACCGCCTTGACCACACCGCCCCGGGTGAAGAAGTGGGTCTCCAGATCACGGATGGAGAGAATGGGGCCGGTCATTTGTTGAGCCTCGGGTTGAGCACGTCACGCAATTGGTCGCCAACGAGGTTGATGCTGAAAACGGTGAGAAGAAGCGCAAGTCCGGGGTAAATGCTGATCCAGTATTTGCCGGACATGATGTATTCAAATCCGTTGGAAATCAGGATGCCGAGAGAGGGCTCTGTTTGGGGCAAGCCGATGCCGAGAAACGAGAGTGTCGCTTCAAGGGCAATGGCATGGGCCGTCTGAATGGTGGCAACCACGATGAGCGGCGACAAGCAGTTCGGCATGATATGGCCAAACAGGATGCGGCTGGAGGACAGGCCAAGGTTCTTCGCCGCCTCAACGTATTCCTTCTTGCGCTCACTCAGGGCGTTGCCACGGACCGTCCGGGCGTAATAGGCCCACTGGACCGTAACGAGTGCGATGATGATCTTGTCGACCCCCTTCCCGAGGGCTGCGACCAGCATCAAGGCGACAAGGACCGCGGGGAATGACAACTGCAGGTCGACCAGCCGCATGATCAGCGTTTCCGTCCGGCCTCCCGCATAAGCCGCAATAAGGCCCACGGCTGTGCCGATGACCAATGCGATCACTCCGCTGAGCACGCCGACCGTCAGGGAAATCCGCAAGCCGTAGAGAATGGCGCTGTAGAGATCCCGGCCTGCGCCGTCGGAACCGAGCCAGAACGTGTAACCGGCGAAGGCTTCCTCTCCCGGCTCCATTCGGCCATCCATGATGTCGACCTGGCCCAGATCATAGGGGTTCTGCGGCGTGATCCAGGGTGCGAGAATGGCCAGCAGGATGATAGTGACCAGAATGACGAAGGCTGCGGCAGCGACCTTGTTTTCGAAAAAGCGCGCGGCAAAGACCGCAAAGCGGTTCTCTTTTTGCGCAACGGGAGGAATGGAGGTTGCGCTCATGAGTTCTTTTCCGAAAGGGCGACCCGCGGATCGAGAGCCGAATAGAGGATGTCGACGATGAGATTAATGGTGACGAAGAGCACCACGATGATCATCAGGTAAGCCACGATAATCGGGCGGTCGAGCTGCAGGATGGCGTCAATCAGGAGTTTGCCCATTCCAGGCCAGGCGAAAATGGATTCCGTGACCACCGAAAAGGCGATCAATGAGCCGAACTCAAGCCCAAGCACGGTTACCACTGGGATCAGGATGTTCTTCAGGAGATGTACCCGCACAATATGGGCGAAGGACAAACCCTTGGCCCTGGCGAATTTGATATAGTCCTGCTGCATGACCTCACGGGTGCCAGCGCGGCTGAGCCGGATCACGAGAGACATTTTCAAAAGTGCCAGGTTGAAAGCCGGCAAGGCCAGATGGGCCAGGCCGTCCAGTGTGAACATGCTGCTTTGAATGCCGAGAAAACTGGCGGTCTCGCCGCGGCCGGTGGCCGGAAGCCAGCCAAGCTGAACCGCAAACAGCATGATCAGCATGATGCCGACCCAGAAAGTGGGCAGGGAAAAGCCAAATATGGACATGGCCATAATGGCGCGGGAGCCAACTGAATTTGGTTTGATGCCAGCATAAACACCCAACGGAATGCCAAAGACCAGCGCGATTAAAAGGGCGACGATGGCGAGTTCCATTGTTGCGGGAAGGCGTTCCAGAATGAGTTTGGTTGCGGGTTCCCCGAAGATAAAGGAATTCCCGAGATCGCCATGCAGCGCGCCTTTCACGAAGTAGCCGAATTGTTCGATGATCGGTTTGTCGAGCCCGAAGTCGGCAATCACTCTGGCGCGTTCGGCCTGATCGGCATCTGGAGCGATCAGCATGTCGACGGGATCGCCAACAACGTTGACGCCGAAGAAGACGATGGTCGCCATGAGGGCAACCACGAGAGCGCTTTGACCGAGGCGGCGTATAAGAAAGGCAAGCATGGCGATTGTCTTATCTTGGTTTTCCGGGTCAACGCTGTGACCCGGAAAACGGGAGTGGTTTTCGGATTATTCCTTACTGACGCCCATGGCCAGCGTGAATTCATCCGTGCGCGGCAGATATTTCAGACCCTTCCTGGTCGCCCAGGTGTTGACCTGGAAGTGAAGGGGGATAATCGCGAGATCGTCGATAGCCATTTCCGTTGCACTTGCCAGAAGCTCCTGACGTTTTGCATCGTCTACGGTCATCAAGGCCTTTTCAATGGCCGCATCAATCTCGGGATTGGAATAGCGCCCGCGGTTGGCTGTTCCGAAGCCGTGTTCCTTGTCAAAGGTGTGGATGAGGGACTTCAGCGGCGAAGAGGCTTCGCCGGAACCGGCGCCCCAGCCGACAAGAACCAGAGAAAATTCCGGGAGGCCATCAGCGCCGGAAGAGGCGCGTTTGAAGTAGACCGACCGCGGCATGGTTTCGACACTGGTTTTAATGCCGAGGCGGGTGAACATCTGTCCAAGCGCTTCAGCAATCTTGGCGTCGTTGATGTAGCGGTCGTTCGGGCCATGAATGGTCAGCTGGAAGCCATCGCCATATCCGGCTTCTGCGAGGAGCGCCTTCGCGCCATCCAGGTCGTAAGGTTCAACTTTCAGCTTGTCGGAGACGCCGAAGAACCCGTCAGGCAGAACCTGTCCGGCCGGAATGGCAACGCCTTCCATCACACGCTGGACAATGGCGTCGCGGCGAATGGATTTGGACAGGGCCTTGCGGACACGATGATCCATCAGAGGGTTCTTGATGTCCGAACCGTCATTACCCTTGATAAAGGGTGAGTTCTCGCGGAACTGATCGAGGTGCAGGTAGATCACGCGATTGGAGCTGCCCTGCCATAAACCGAAACGGTCACCGGCTGTGCGCTTGATGGTTTCGATGTCGCTGGTTGGAACGCCGCTGATCAGGTCAATATCGCCTGCAAAGAGAGCAGCAACACGGGATGGGCCAGAGGGGATCGGCTTGAAGGTCACATTGTCCCAGGCCGGCTTGTCCCCCCAGTAGTCCGGATTGGCTGATACTTCGATGTGGTCGCCGGGAACGTAGTCCTTGAACTTGTAGGGACCTGTGCCGATGGCGGCCTTGCCGGAGTTGAAGTCGGCTGTCGTTGCCGTGTCCTTGATGCTGTCGGAAATAATCGCGATCTGGGAGATTTCATTCGGCACCAGCGGATAAGGAGCGGGTGTTTCGATGTGGATCGTATAGTCGTCGATCTTTGTGAACACCTTGTCCTTGGCGTAGGCGCTGAAACTCGACGGCGAGTTCGGCACGTTGGGTGCGCGCTCGAAGCTGAAAAGGACATCGTCGGCGTTGAAATCCGTGCCGTCATGGAACTTGACGCCTTCACGGAGTTTCAGTTCCCAAGTGGTGTCGGTCAAAGGCTTCCAGGAAACGGCGAGGCCTGGAATAAGCCCCTGAACTTCATTCTGGCCGATCAGCGTATCGAAGATGTGGCGGGAGAACGAGCTGTTCGGTGTCAGGTTATGATAATGCGGATCGATCGAGGTCGGTTCTGTTGCAAGACCTATGGTGAGGTCTTCAGCAAAGGCTGCGCCGGTGAGCAAGGCGCTCAGAACGGCTGCGGCAGCAATATGTCTTTTCATCTTATCCCCTTTGGTCTGCCTGTTTTTTGAACGCAGGACTAAACTTGAGCAGGGTATTCGAATAGTTATCCTGCTTGTATTGGAAAATTTATGCGTTTAGCTCATAACTATAGAACAGTGTGAGCTCTTGGCGAGGCTTTTTAAATAGCGAAAGATTATCGGGTGAGACAGAATTGGCATTCCATTCGTGAATATGAGTCGCTGCGCGCAATGATCATTGCGGGAACGACGACGGCTGCCGCGAAGCAGCTTGGCGTTTCGCAGTCGGCTGTAAGCCGTTCGATCGCGAATCTTGAAGCCCGTGTCGGAAATGCGCTGTTTATCCGCAGCGGCGGCCGGCTGGAGCCAACGGCTGAGGCGCTTGGCCTGAACGATGCCCTCGACCCGATCTTCACCGCCCTGGCGGCGATTGATCAGCGGGCTCCGATTGGCTCCGTCAAACCTCAGCTGCGGGTAGCGGCGCCGCCGACCATCGCCCACCGCTTCCTGCACTTGCGCATCAGCTCCTTCATGAAGCTGCAGCCGGAGTACGAGTTTTTTTTCGATGTTTGCGATTCCGACCGGCTGATCCGGAATGTCGCCGATGAGCGGTATGATGTGGCGATTGCGGATTTTACAACGCGGCAGCCTGGCGTGAAGCAGGTCCCGTTCCGGCGCTCCAAGCTTGTGTGCCTGGTTCCGGTGAATTCCCCCTTGAGTGAAAAGGAGGTCATTTCACCGGAGGATCTGCAGGGGCATCCGGTTGTGTCCTCGGTCAAGCGTCACTCCTTGCGGACAACCGTCGACCGGATGTTCGCGCGGGCGAATGTGGAGCCAAATATCGTCGCCGAAACAGCGACAACTGTCACCAACCTGGAGTTTGTCCGGTCGGGGATGGGCGTCGGTTTCGTCAATCCTTTCCCAATCGCGGAATCGTTGGGGGAAGGCGTGCTTATCAAGCCGATTGCCGACGATATCGAATTTCGAACCTGTTTTCTATTGCCGTCCAGCCAGGCCCAAAGTGCAGGGGCTCGCGCCTTGATGCGCCATATCCGGACCTCCATCAGAAACGACCCGTGGTCGGAAGCTATAACATGACAAGTGATGCCCCATTGTCCCCCCGTACGTCGAAACAGATCCTTGCCGATCTGGTGGGGTTCGACACGTCGACCGGCAACTCGAATCTGCCTTTGCTCGACTATGTTGAGGATTATCTGAGCAGCTATGGCGTTCAAGGGAGGCGGTTTTACGATGAAACCGGCACCAAGGCCAACCTGCTGACGACGGTCGGACCGGCAGAGACGCGGGGGTATGTCCTGTCCGGCCACACCGATGTCGTGCCGGTTGAGGGGCAGGACTGGTCGAGCGATCCGTTCGTGCTGCATGATGTCGAGGGTAAACTTTATGGCCGGGGCTCTTCGGATATGAAAGGCTTCGTGGCATGTTGCCTTGCGAAACTTCCGGCCATGGTGTCCGCCGATTTGAAGATTCCTCTGCATCTGGCGTTCTCCTATGATGAGGAAATCGGATGTATCGGTGTCCGCAGCATGGTGGCGGATATGGCAGGCTGGGACGCGGCACCTCTTGGCTGTTTTGTCGGCGAGCCGACCGGCATGGAAGTTGTGATCGGACACAAGTCCAAACGCAGTTTGCGTGTGACCGTTTCCGGCAAATCCGGGCATTCATCCCTCGCGCCCGACTTCGTCAATGCGATCGAATATGCCGCTGCGCTGATCATGAAGATCCGGGAAATTGGCGAACGTCTGGCGCAAGGCCTGCGCGATGAGCTTTACGACATGCCCGTCACGACCAGTCACGTCGGCAAGATTTCCGGTGGCACGCAGCTCAACATCGTTCCCGAGGAATGCACATTTGATTTCGAGTTCCGGGCCTTGCCGGAAGAAGACATTGATGCGCTGGTCGATGAAGTCAAAGCCTATGCACGGGATGTGTTGGAACCACGCATGAAGTCGATTGCCCCGGAGTGCGGCATATCTTTCTCGGTGATTTCAGGCATCCCCGGGCTGTCAACGAATGTTGACGAGGACATTGTCGGCTTTACCAAGTATCTCGCCGGGAAAAACAGTCACTCCAAGGTTGCCTACGGTACTGAAGCCGGGCTGTTCCGGGAAAATGCCGGCATACCAACCACTGTCTGCGGTCCAGGATCTATTAGCCGGGCTCACAAGTCGGATGAATTTATAACTCTCAAGGAGCTGGAAGCCTGTGAGGTGTTTCTGGACCGCCTGATTTCGCATTGCTCCTGATCTGTCCTGACGCCAGGGCGGTAAGCGTTTCCTGACCGCAACAGCGTTTTGGCAGACTTAGCCATTTTCAATCTGCACCGGCCGCCCAACTTGGCGGAATGATGGTGCTTGTTCGGAGAGACCTATAGCCATGAAGAATACCCAGCCGGTTTGGGAGAATGTTGAAGCCCATAAAGAGGATCTGATCGGCATGGCCGACCGGGTTTGGGAAACGCCGGAGCTTCTCTACGGCGAATATAAATCCTGCGCCGAGCACACGGCCATGCTGAAGCAAAAAGGCTTCCGGGTCACGGAAGGGGTCGCCGGTATTCCGACGGCTGTGTCCGGTGAAGCCGGTGAAGGCGGCCCGGTGATCGCAATTCTTGGCGAATACGATGCATTGCCGGGTCTGTCCCAGGTCGCAGGCATTGCAGAGCGCAAGGAATTGGTACCCGGCGGAAATGGCCATGGCTGCGGTCACAACCTGCTTGGTTCGGCTGCGCTTCTTGCGGCTACCGGTCTCAAGGACTGGCTGGCGGAAACCGGAACGCCAGGGCGGGTTCGCTATATGGGGTGTCCTGCGGAAGAAGGTGGTGCGGCAAAGGCTTTCATGGTGCGGGAAGGGGTGTTCGACGATGTCGACATCGCCATCACATGGCATCCGGCTTCGATGACCCGTGTCGACGAAATGATCAGCCTTGCCAATACCCGGATCGATTTTGAGTTCACCGGAAAATCCAGTCATGCTGCCGCGTCGCCGCATCTGGGCCGGTCCGCGCTGGATGCGGTGCAGCTTATGTGCGTTGGCGTCAACTATCTGCGCGAGCATATGCCCGATACGGATCGCGTGCATTATTCGATCCTGGACGCCGGCGGCACGGCGCCAAACGTGGTTCAGGGTTATGCCAAGGCGCGTTTCGTGGTTCGCTCCCGTTCCCTGTCCGGTATGCGCCAGCTGATCGAGCGTGTGCGCAAGGTCGCGGATGGCGCCGCCATGATGACGGAGACCACGGTCAGCAGCAGTGTCATGAGCGCCGTGGCCAACATGCTGCCGAACCAGCCGCTGGCCGAAGCCATGGAAAAGGCGTTGCAGGGGCTCGGCGGCGTTCCCTTCGATGAGGCGGACCGGGTCTACGCGGCGCAAATCCAGGAAACATTGACCGACGAGGATATTTTGGCGGCCTACCGTCTTGTCGGCGTGCCGCGCCGGGAAAACTATCCGCTGTGCGACTTCGTCGTCCCACTGGACGCTCAGGGTGAGGTGCTGGTCGGCTCGACTGATGTTGCCGATGTGTCCTGGAAAGTGCCGACGATCCAGGCGCGGGTCGCGACCCATGCCATCGGCACCCAGCTTCACACCTGGCAGGTTACGGCCCAAGGTCAGTCTCCCCTGGCACACAAAGGCATGGTGTATGCCGCCAAGGCGATGGCGCAAACTGCCGTGATGGCCTTCAGCGATCCGGAACTGCGCGATGCGGCGCATAAGGCGCATCAGGAACTGCTGGCTGAAGAGCCTTACGTTTCACCGCTCCCGGAGGATGTTCGCCCCCCTCTTCAGCCGCGCCCTGCTGCTGATTGACATCCTCCAGGTGCCAGGCGCGTCTCTCTGTCCGCGCCTGGCAGCCTTTTTCATGTATCCGGCCGGACTAAAATGAAGGCACCCACCGCCTGAAAAAACGTCATTACTTTGAATGCGTGGTGAAGGAGTGAGTTTTAATCAGGGATTCGCGATGATGGCGATCAATTCATCAAGGGTTGAAGATTTCTCTGCTGCTTTATTTCCATAAAGCGCATAAAATGGGGATATTATTTTTTGAGGGGAGAATTCCGGCTGCATTCCCAGGCTTTGCGGTTTTACCTGCTGCCTTCTCTGGAACTGGCCAATCGTGCTTACTGAGAGAGATTTACCTTTTTTGACCATTTGCACAAAATCTTACCCTTGAAACTTTGGTGGCACCATGGGCAGACTGTCCGTTCCCGCGGGTCCGATCATCGGGTGTCTTCCGTGGAAACTCACAAAACGGGGAGCAGTAGATGCTTTTAAAGAAAACCATTGCAGCGCTTACGCTGTCGACCGCCCTTGTTCTGCCTGTGATAGGCGCCATGCCGGCTGCCCATGCAGAAACGCCGCCGAACATGCTGGTTGTTGCGCACCGGATCGATGACCTGATCTCCCTCGATCCGCAGGAAATGTTCGAGTTCTCCGGAACCGACTACGCCAATAGCGTCTATCAGACGCTGGTTGATTATGATGACCGTGACTTTTCCAAGGGCTTTGGTCCGTCGATCGCCGAAAGCTGGGATATCTCTGAGGACGGTAAGACCTTCACTTTCAAGATTGCCGACGGTCTTGTCTTCGCGTCCGGTAATCCGGTCACGGCGAAGGATGTCGAGTTCTCGTTGCGCCGGGCGATCCTCCTGAAGAAGACGCCGTCCTTCATTCTGACCCAGTTTGGCTTTACCGAAGACAATCTCGATCAGACGCTGGTGGCCAAGGACGACAAGACGTTCGTGCTGGTCAGCGACAAGAAATACGCTCCCTCGTTTGTTCTCAACTGCATGACGGCGGCCATCGCCAGCATCGTCGACAGCAAGCTGGTGCTGGAGCATGAAGAGGACGGCGATCTCGGCAACGGCTGGCTGAAGACGCATTCGGCAGGTTCCGGCGCTTTCAATCTGGTTAGCTGGAAGCCGAATGAATCCCTGACGATTGAGGCCAACCCTAAATTTTCCGGCGGTGCGCCTGCTATGAAGCGGGTGATTATCCGTCATATTCCGGAATCCGCTTCTCAGCGTCTGCTGTTGGAGAAAGGCGACGTCGATATTGCCCGGAACCTGACTCCGGAAGATGTCGCGGGCATCTCCAACAACGAGGATATCAAGGTCCTAACCGATTTGCGCGGCCGGATCATGTATCTTTCGATGAACCAGGAAGACAAGATCCTGTCCAATCCGAAGGTTATCGAAGCGATCAAATATCTGATCGACTACGACGGCATGGCCAATTCCTTCCTGAAAGGCCAGTATATTGTGCATCAGGCGTTCCTGCCGCTGTCCTATCTGGGTGAATTGAAGGACAAGCCGTTCAAGCTGGATGTTGAAAAGGCAAAGGCCCTGTTGGCTGAAGCCGGTTATCCGGATGGTTTCGAGGTTGAGTTCATCGTCCGGACCGAGCAGGACCGCCTCGATATCGCGCAGGCGCTGCAGAACAACTTCGCCAAGGTGGGGATCAAGGTTTCCATTGTTCAGGGAACTGGCAAGGAGACGCTCGGCAAGTACCGTGCTCGTGATTTCCAGATCTATGTCGGTGCCTGGGGCCCGGATTATCCGGATCCGCAGACCAATGCAGATACCTTCACCTCCAATCCTGACAACAGCATCGAAGCCAAGCTGACCGGTAAACTGGCCTGGCGTAATGCTTGGCCGGCGAAAGGCTTCACCGAGCGGACCGAAGCGGCTGTGCAGGAAAGCGATACTGAGAAGCGCAAGGAAATGTACATCCAGCTTCAGAAGGATTTCCAGAAGGAAGCTCCCTTCGCGATCATGTTCCAGAAGACCGAGCAGAATGGTCTGCGGGCTGGCGTGGAAGGCTATTCCATGGGGGCCGCGATCACTGGGTCGTACTACGGCAACGTGACCAAGTAAGAGCGGCATAAACCTGATGACGAGTGTCGATATCACTCAAGAGGTGAGGCGGCGGAGAGCCGCCTCACCTTTCGTCCGGCGAATGAAGAGTTTCAGCGCCGTTATCCTGTCGATGGCGGCAACTCTCTTTGGGCTGCTGTTCGTGACATTTCTTATTGCGCGCGTCATGCCGATTGACCCCGTTCTGGCGGTCGTCGGTGAGCGGGCATCAAATGAAATTTACGAAGCGGCCTACAAACAACTCGGGCTGGATCAGCCACTTATCGTTCAGTTTTTCTACTACGTCCGCGATGTTGTTACCGGTGACTTCGGGACCTCGGTTCTGACTGCCAGACCAGTCATAGATGACATCGCGCGTGTCTTCCCAGCGACTCTTGAGCTGGCGACGATTGCTACGATTATCGGCGTCCTTTTCGGCATACCCGCAGGTGTGGTCTCCGCGGTTTATGAAGGCCGCTGGCCGGATCAGATAGTCCGCTTCATTGGTCTCTTCGGCTATTCCATGCCGATTTTCTGGATTGGTCTGATCGGCTTGCTGGTGTTCTACGGCAAGCTTGGCTGGGTTGGCGGGCCGGGGCGCCTCGACATCTTTTACGATGACATCATCCCAAGCGTTACAGGCATGATCCTGATCGACAGCCTTCTTGCGCGGGACTGGACAATCTTCTGGAATGCGGTCAGCCACATCATTCTGCCCGCCTCCATCCTGGGATATTATTCGCTGGCCTATATCAGCCGGATGACCCGTTCTTTCATGCTGGAGCAACTTGGGCAGGAGTACATCACGACCGCGAGGGTCAAGGGCCTGTCCGAGGCCAAGGTGATCTGGCGGCATGCTCTGGGCAATGTGATGATCCCACTGATCACCGTCATTGTTCTGAGCTACGCGAACCTCTTGGAGGGGTCTGTTCTGACAGAGGTCATTTTTGCCTGGCCCGGGCTTGGAAACTACATCACCAACGCTCTGCTTTCAGCGGATATGAATGCCGTTCTGGGCGGGACCGTTATCGTTGGTCTTGTATTCGTTGGTCTCAATCTTCTGTCAGATCTTTTATACAAGATCGTTGACCCGAGGGCCCGCTGACATGAGCGTACAGACCGAAACCCGAGGCCTGAAGGCCTGGTTGAACGCGGACGTTCCAACGTCCCGGTTTCACGCGAAGGCCATCCAGTCCTATCTTGGCTGGCTCAAGCTTGTCTCAAATCCCCTGGCTTTCCTCGGCTTCCTCATCCTTGTGGCTCTGGTGCTCAGTGCTGTCTTCGCCCCTTATCTGGCAACGGCAGATCCGTTGACGCAGGATTTGGCAATGCGCCTGCAGCCTCCCGGGTCAGAAGGGTATCTTCTGGGATCGGACGAGCTTGGGCGCGATATCTACAGCCGCATCATCTACGGTTCGCGGATCACCTTGCTGATCGTGACGCTTGTTGCGGTTACAGCTCCCGTCTTTGGCCTTCTGGTTGGGACATTCGCCGGTTACCTCGGCGGCTGGGTCGATGAAGTGCTGATGCGGATCACCGATATCTTCCTGGCTTTCCCGAAGCTCGTCCTTGCTCTGGCATTCGTCGCGGCACTGGGTGCCGGGATCGAGAATGCGATCCTGGCAATCGCGATCACCGCCTGGCCTCCTTATGCGCGTATTGCCCGCGCGGAAACGCTGACGATCCGGAATTCGGATTTCATCTCCGCGGTCCGGCTGCAGGGCGGCGGTACGCTGCACATCATTGTGCGGCATATCTGGCCGCTGTGCATGTCCTCGATCATCGTGCGTATGACCCTCGACATGGCGGGCATCATCCTGACCGCCGCGGGACTTGGTTTCCTTGGGCTTGGCGCACAGCCTCCCATGCCGGAATGGGGTGCGATGATCTCGGCCGGCCGCAAGTTCATACTGGACCAGTGGTGGGTTGCGACCATGCCGGGCCTTGCGATTTTCATCGTTTCGCTCGGCTTCAACCTTCTGGGGGATGGCTTGCGGGATATCCTCGATCCGAAGAAGTCGAAGTCATGAGGGCAGGGCAATGAGTGAGCAAGAAACACTGCTCCGCGTCGAGGATCTTTGGGTTCGTTTTCCGACCCGCAGCGGCGTTGTCGAGGCGGTCCGCGGCATCTCTTTTGCCGTTGGACGTGAGCGTGTCGGCATTGTCGGGGAAAGCGGCTCGGGCAAGTCGATGACGGGGCGTTCGATCCTCCGTCTCATCCGGCCACCGGGAGAAATGACCGCGAAGGAGATTTCCTTCAAGGGCGAAAACCTGCTGGATTATTCCGAACGCCAGATGCGGAGTGTTCGCGGCCACAAGATTTCCATGGTGATGCAGGATCCGAAATATTCCCTCAATCCGGTCCACACCGTTGGGAAACAGATCAGCGAAGCCTATACCATTCACCACAAAGTCTCCAAAAGCAAAGCAAAAGAGAAGACCCTGAAGATGCTTGA
>JBNKOQ010000069.1:0-12029 GCA_050294735.1 Roseibium sp.
CCATTCACACCAAATTCATGGGTCCAAACCCTAGGGCGGTAACCGCTATCGGCAAGCAGAACGTCCCGGTGCGCGTTGTTGACAGGGATGCCGTCAGCGCGGTCCGGATTTGAGTTGACTGTTTCAGAATGAATGCTGTTTCAAATGCGACATAGCGTGCATTTTTTCCGTTATTTTTATAAGTTCCGCACGATTGTTCATCCAGATGGGTGAGATGGACCTTGCAAATCAGCTGAGTGTCGTATAAAGATATCTTTATATCAGATTATGAGGCGAACTGGCTGAATGTTTAAGGAACCAACTCTTTCTGTCGACGCGACATTGGCAGCTCTTCGGGCTGTCGGTGAGGCAACGCGCCTTCGTTTGATTGCTCTTCTGGCCGAAAGCGAGCTGACGGTTAAGGACGCGACTGCGATTCTTGGTCAAAGTCAGCCGCGCATTTCCCGTCACCTTAAGCTGCTGACCGAAGCCGGGGTGATCCTGCGTTTTCCGGAAGGGTCCTGGGTCTACTACCGCCTCGCCGATGGAGCAGCTGGGCAGTTTGCCCGGGATTTGGTGGCGCGTGTTGCTGTTGAAGACCCCGTTCTTGCTGCTGATCGGGAGCGCTTTCAGGCTATCCGCAAGGCAAAAGCAGAAGAGGCAGCAGCCTATTTTGCGGCCAAGGCGGCAACCTGGGACACGGAGCGCTCGCTGCATGCGACCGATTCGGATGTTGAAAAATCGCTGCTGGCGGCGCTGGGCGACAAGCCATTCCAGAACTTCCTCGACTTGGGAACCGGCACGGGCCGGTTGCTGGAGCTCCTGTCGGATCGTTATGTTTCGGCGCTCGGAATTGATACTTCGCACGACATGCTTGCCGTGGCGCGGGCCAATCTGGCACGGACGGGGCTGACGAATGCCCAGGTCCGGCATGGCGATATCTATGCGCTGAATGTCCCGCCGCGCTCGTTCGATGTGGTGGCAATCCATCAGGTTCTGCATTTTCTTGACGATCCGGGCCGTGCCCTTGCCGAAGCTGCCAGGGCACTGCGTCCCGGCGGGCGTCTGCTGATCATCGACTTCGCGCCGCACGAACTGGAGTTTCTTCGGGAAACCCACGCGCACCGGCGCCTGGGCTTTGCCCATGATCAAATGCAGCGTTGGCTGGAAGCTCTGAATCTGGAGATGGAGCAGGTCACGGACCTCGCACCACAAAGCGACGCTGACGACAAATTGACTGTGACACTCTGGCTTGCCCGGGATCCTCGCATTGTGACGGATCTTCCGGTGGCCGACCCCACGCGTGAGGTTGCCTGAATTATGACCACGACCCTTTCCAAACGACGTTCGCGCCAGTCGGCAGTTTCCCCGATTACGGCATCGTTCGAATTTTTCCCGCCGAAGAGCGAAAAAATGGCCGAATCCTTGTGGTCAACCGTGGAGCGCCTGGAACCCCTCGCACCGTCCTTCGTATCTGTGACCTACGGAGCTGGCGGTTCGACGCGGGAACGGACCCACAAGACGGTCGAGCGGATCCTCAAGGAAACGAGCATGTGCCCGGCAGCGCATCTGACCTGTGTCGGCGCGCCGAAGCAGGAAGTTGACAGTATTATCCAGGATTACTGGGATATGGGCGTACGCCATCTTGTGGCGCTGCGCGGCGATCCGCTGGAAGGCATCGGCGCCATCTATCAGCCGCATCCGGAAGGCTATGCCTATGCGTCGGACCTCGTCGCAGGCGCCAAAGCAATCGGTGATTTCGATATTTCCGTGTCGGGGTATCCGGAGCGTCATCCCGAGAGCGGTGACTGGCAGATGGAGCTCGATAACCTCAAGCGCAAGGTGGACGCCGGCGCTGATCGGGTCATAACCCAATACTTCTTCGACAATGATCTGTTCGAAGCCTATCTGGAGCGGCTGGCCAAGGCTGGGATCAATATTCCTGTGGTGCCCGGGATCGTGCCGATTCACAATTTCGAACAGACCATGGTTTTCTCGGCGAAGTGTGGAACGTCTATTCCGGACTGGCTGGCGCGGCGCTTCGCAGGTCTGAATAACGATCCGGAGACCCGCAAACTGGTGGGAGCGGGCATCGCCTGCGAACAGGTCATGGACCTCGTTGACCGCGGGATTTCCGATTTCCATTTCTACACAATGAACCGCGCCGATCTGACCTATGCGATTTGCCACATGCTGGGCATGGGCAGCGAAGCTCCTGCAAAACAGGCCGCCTGATCGGACCGGAAAGGTACCAAAGTGAAAAAGTCTGACGTTTTCGATCGCCTTCAAGAGGCGGCTGCTTCCCGTATCCTTGTTCTTGATGGAGCAATGGGCACGGAGATACAGCAGCTGAAGTTCGATGAGGCAGCCTATCGGGGGGCACGGTTTGCCGATTGGCCGTCGGACGTGAAGGGCAACAATGATCTGCTGAGCCTCTCTCAGCCGGATGCGATCCGTGCCATTCACGTGGACTACCTGAACGCGGGAGCTGACATTGTCGCGACCAATACGTTCTCCTCAACAACCATTGCCCAGGCCGATTACGGCATGGAGGAACTGGCTTACGAACTAAACGAAGTCAGTGCCCGGCTTGCACGTGAGGCCTGTGATCTGGTGGAGGCGAAGGACCCGTCCCGCAAGCGCTTTGTGGCAGGTGGTCTTGGGCCGACGAACCGGACGGCATCGATTTCGCCGGACGTGAACAACCCGGGATACCGGGCCGTGAGTTTTGACGATCTGAGGACCGCCTATGGTGAGGCTGTCCGCGGGCTGATCGCCGGTGGTGCGGATATCATTCTCGTTGAAACCATCTTCGATACGCTCAACGCCAAGGCGGCTTTGTTCGCCATTGATGAGGTGTTCGAGGAAGTTGGGCGCAAGCTGCCGGTAATGATTTCCGGTACGATCACCGACCTGTCCGGCCGCACCCTGTCCGGCCAGACGCCGGAAGCCTTCTGGAACTCGGTCAGCCATTCCGATCCGCTGACCATCGGGCTGAACTGCGCGCTTGGCGCCAAGGAAATGCGCGCTCATATCGATGAGTTGTCACGTGTTGCCGATACGCTGATCTGCGCCTATCCGAATGCGGGGCTGCCGAATGAGTTCGGTGAATACGACGAAAGCCCGGAGCATATGGCCGGGCTGATCAAGGGGTTCGCCGAAGAGGGGCTGGTCAACGTCGTCGGTGGCTGTTGCGGCACCACGCCGGCACATATCAAGGCGATCGCCGAGGCTGTTTCAGGTGTTGCACCGCGTGTTATCCCGGATGTTCCGGTGCATATGCGTCTGTCGGGGCTTGAGCCATTCGTGCTGACGCCAGAGGTCAACTTCGTCAACGTCGGCGAGCGGACAAACGTGACCGGCTCGGCACGCTTCCGCAAACTGATCAAGGAAGGCGACTACCCAACAGCTTTGGATGTGGCCCGGGATCAGGTGGAAAACGGCGCCCAGATCATCGATGTGAACATGGATGAAGGGCTTCTCGATTCCGAGGAGGCCATGGTCACCTTCCTCAATCTGATCGCCGCGGAACCGGATATCGCGCGCGTGCCGATCATGATCGACAGCTCGAAGTGGACGGTTATCGAGGCAGGCCTGAAGTGCATTCAGGGCAAGGGCGTCGTCAACTCCATCTCGATGAAAGAGGGCGAGGAAGCTTTTGTTGCGCAGGCGAAGCTTGTGCGCCGTTATGGCGCTGCTGTGGTTGTCATGGCCTTCGATGAACAAGGGCAGGCCGATACCTATGAGCGCAAGATCGAGATCTGCGAACGCTCCTACAAGATTCTGACCGAAAAAGTTGGGCTGCCGCCGGAAGATATCATCTTCGATCCGAACATCTTTGCTGTCGCGACAGGGATTGAGGAACACAACAATTACGGCAACGATTTTATCGAAGCCACCGGTTGGATCCGTCAGAACCTGCCGCACGCCCATGTCTCGGGCGGCGTGTCGAACCTGTCATTCTCCTTCCGCGGCAACGAAGGTGTCCGTGAGGCCATGCACTCGGTGTTTCTCTATCATGCCATCTCCAAGGGCATGGATATGGGCATCGTGAACGCAGGTCAGCTGGCGGTCTATGACAAGCTTGAGCCTGAACTGCGCGAGCTTTGCGAAGATGTGGTGTTGAACCGCTCGCCGGAAGCGACGGACAAGTTGCTGGAAGCGGCGGAGCGCTGGAAAGGGGAAGGCGGCAAGAAGAGGGTCGTGGATCTTTCCTGGCGCGAATTGCCTGTTGCCAAACGTCTTGAGCATGCTCTGGTCAACGGCATTGACGATTATGTGGTTGAGGACACCGAAGAAGCACGGCTCACTTTCGACCGGCCATTGCATGTGATCGAAGGCCCCCTGATGGATGGCATGAACGTTGTCGGCGATCTGTTTGGATCGGGCAAGATGTTCTTGCCGCAGGTGGTTAAATCCGCACGCGTCATGAAGAAAGCCGTCGCACACCTGATGCCCTTCATGGAGAGGGAAAAGGAAGAACTGGGCCTGACCGGGGTTTCCACAGCCGGCAAGATTCTGATGGCGACGGTGAAGGGCGATGTTCACGACATCGGCAAGAACATCGTTGGCGTCGTGCTTCAGTGCAACAACTTCGAAGTGATCGATCTCGGAGTGATGGTTCCTGCTGCCAAGATTTTGGAGACCGCGAAAGCCGAGAAGGTGGACATTATCGGGCTTAGCGGCCTGATCACACCGTCCCTTGATGAAATGTGCCATGTGGCTGCGGAACTGGAACGCGAAGGGCTGGACGTGCCGTTGCTGATCGGTGGAGCAACCACCAGCCGCATTCATACGGCGGTGAAGATCCATCCGAACTATGAGCGGGGCCAGGCGATTTATGTGACGGATGCCGGCCGTGCGGTTGGTGTTGCTTCGCGTCTTATGAGCGAGGGGCAGCGTGCGCCGTATTTTGCGGAAGTGCGTGAGGACTACATCAAGATCGCGGACGAGCATGCCAAGGGCCGGGGTGCGGCGCAGCGTGTGTCCATCGAAAAGGCACGGGCGAACGGCATGAAAGCCGACTTTGCCGGGCATCCGCCGGTGAAACCGTCGTTGCTCGGAACAAAAGTGTTCGACAACTTCCCGCTGGAAGACTTGGTGCCGGTCATCGACTGGACACCATTCTTCTCGACCTGGGAAATCAAGGGACGCTATCCCCAGGTGCTGACCGACAATCGCTATGGTCCTGCTGCAAAGGCGCTCTTTGATGACGCCCGGCGGATGCTTGACGAGATTGTCGAGAAGAAGCTTCTTACCGCGCGCGGTATAGCCGGCTTTTGGCCCGCTGCCGGGCGGGGCGATGACATCGTGCTCTTTGAGGACGAGACAAGAACCACAGAGCGGGCGGTTCTGCATACATTGCGCCAGCAAATGAGCCGGACTGCGGGTGGGCGCGCAAATGTTGCCTTGAGCGATTTCATCGCACCGGAGGCGAGTGGCGTTGCCGACTACATTGGCGGTTTTGCAGTGACGGCCGGTCACGGCGAAGAGGAACTGGCAGCCCGTTACGCCCGTGAGGGTGACGACTACAACAAGATCCTCAGTCAGGCTCTGGCCGACCGGCTGGCCGAAGCTTTTGCCGAGAAACTGCACCAGATCGTGCGGAAAGAGCTCTGGGGCTATGCTCCGGACGAAACGCTGACGGCGGAAGATCTGATCGCAGAGAAATACCAGGGCATTCGTCCTGCTCCGGGCTACCCGGCGCAGCCCGATCACACGGAAAAACGGACCTTGTTCGACCTGCTTGGGGCTGAAGAGGCGACCGGCATCACGCTGACGGAAAGCTATGCCATGTGGCCGGGATCTGCTGTTTCCGGGCTCTACTTCTCCCATCCTGAAAGTCATTACTTCGGTGTTGGCAAGATTGAGCGCGACCAGGTGGAGGACTATGCCCGGCGCAAGGGCATGGATCTGGCGGAAGCCGAGCGCTGGCTGGCGCCGATCCTGAATTACGATCCAAGGCGGCTTGAAGCGGCTGAATAAGACGCACTGAAGTCTTTCTGGAAAGGGCATGAAGGTTGTGAACTTCATGCCCTTTCTTTTGGGCTGACTGGCGTTTGCGCTGATCCTGCGGCCGATAGCTGATATGTGATAGCGCACAAAATGAACTATGAGCTGGCGAGAGCACGGACATGAGCAAAGACTTGTTGCAGGCGGACTGCACGCAATGTGCAGCGTTGTGCTGTATTGCTCTGGCGTTCAGCCGGTCCGACATGTTTGGCTTCGACAAGGAAGCCGGTGTTCCCTGCTCGAATCTGGACAAGGACCATCGCTGCACCATTCACAAACGCCTTGACGATGACGGGTTTACCGGTTGCGTGCGTTTCGATTGTCACGGTGCGGGACAACGGGTGACGCAAGACCTGTTCGGAGGGCGGTCATGGCATGATGATCCGGAAATTGCCGTGCCCATGTTCGATGCCTTCCGCGTCATGCGGCAGATCCATGATTTTCTGCTGTTGCTGGTGTCAGCGCAAAAGCTTCCGCTCTTGCCAGCGCAGCTATCCCAATTGACAGACTTGCAGGCCAAATTGCACCCGGAGAACGGCTGGTCCCTGGAGATGCTGGATTCGTTTGAGAAAACTGGCGTTGCGGAAGAGGTGAACGGCTTTTTGCGGGGATTGCGTGAGCAGGCGTCCGAATGGGCACGTGCCAACATGCCGAAGTAGAGATTTGGGCAGGCAGTCTCTCGCTTCTTGCCTCACGAAATACGTCTCCAGTTCGTCCTCACGGCCTAGGGAATACCTGTTCTCCTGGCCGGTAAGGTGCGCCGGTGAATTTGTTTGCTGCACTTGCATCAGGGTGGTTCAAACCACCTCTTGAACCTCGATACTCAAATAAAAAACAAGGCGATCAAGTGACCGCCTTTGCTGCTCTCTTTTCAGAGGGTAAAAATCTTCGGGACCATCGCTTATTTGGTTAAAGGCTAAACCTTTTAACCATGCCCGTTACAGCCCATGTTTCCCGCTTGTACGATTCCGACGTCGTATTAAGCGTCCATCTCGCAGATAGAACAGGCATCAAGCCAAGCTATTATCCTGCTTTTATATCCGCTTCGTCATACGATCCCGACAACGATGGCTGTCAGGAACAGAAATGCGACGAAAAAGGCAAGCATATTCAGGTTGCGCGTTAAGGTCATCTTGGCCTCCCGATTACCTTTCCAAAACAGGCAGATCTTAAGCGAGCTGGGATGGGATGCGAAGAAAAAAAGTTGCTGCATTGCGAAGGACGGGAGATTGTTTTGCCTGCCGGGTGCTTTTCACGGGAAAAACATCCAAGATCTCAATATTTTATCGGCGGCGGGAGGGCTGTGGATACGGCGCGGTGCGTTCATGCATTGAAAGAATGACGCAAGGTTATTTATCCAGTAAAATCAGCATCTTGATGATTTGACTGTTAAAAATACCAATAGATAGAAATACGGGTAGATTTTCCGATTTTTGGTAGCTCAATGTTAAATATACACGGATATCATCTTGATAAGTGTCGCTGCGAATGCTCGAGAGGGATGGAATGCTGAGTCTCAGCAAGTTGTCTGAACTTGCCAAAGATGGAAGTAAAATTGGACGGAAGAGCTTTGTAACGGCTTTGACGGACCTGTTTCTTTCATCAGAGCATGAACATGCCGAACAAGTGAGCATCATGTTTGGTGAAATCGTGATGCATGTCCTCGGGCAACTTGAGCAAGAGACGCGAATGGCCCTCGCTCAGAGGATTGGGCCGCGTCCGGATACGCCCCGGGATCTTGCGGTCAAACTTGCCGAAGATACCATTGAGGTGGCGAAACCCGTTCTTGAAGCCTCTCCTGTTCTGGAAAGCGAAGACCTGGAAACCATCGCCCAAAGCGGGTCGATGGAGCATCTGGAGGTCATTGCTTCCCGCGATAGTCTTGAAGAGAATGTGACGAGCGTTCTGGTTGACCGGGGTAACAACGAAACTCTGACAAAGGTTGCCGGCAACAAGGAAGCGCATCTGGCCAGTGAGACGTTCCAGCGTTTGGTCGAGAAAGCGCGCGATTGCCCGGAAATTCAGGTCGGCCTGATCGGGCGTGATGATATGCCGGAAGAGGCTGCCCGCAGCCTTGCCAGTTTCCTGACAGAAGAACTCAAGGAACGCATTACCTCCATGGGTGGCGACAGTGTGCTCGCCGAGGTCATGGCGGAAAGGGCGGCAGAAGAGGTCAAGGCCCGGGCCAGCCGCTTGGAGAGCCGCCGGAGTGAGGCGGCTCAGATCATCGAGGATGTGTGTAACAAAAAGAAGCCTCTCGATGAGGCCGTCAGTCTGTTTGCCAAATCGGAACGCGCCGCAGAGCTCGGGTTTCTTCTGGCCAAGGTCAGCAAGCTGCCCCCGGCAAGTGTCTCGGGGCTGATATATGGCAAGTCCGACAAGCCGCTTGTGATCATCTGCAAGGCGCAGAATGTGTCTGGCGAAGCCTTCAAGCACATTCTCACCATGCGCGCCCGTCAATTACCTATCAGCGGCCCGGAACTCAACGACGCGATCAAGCGCTATGCGGCATTGCCGGTTCAGGGGGCGATACGGTCTCTGGAGACAATCAGAGGATCAGATGGCGCTGACGAGGAGAAGGCCGAGGCTCCCAAGGAGCGCGGTGCTTTCATGCGAAGCGTCAAGAAATCCCCCAAGGCGAAAGCCGCAGGATAAAGTGCCTTGCCATTGACCTTCATGTTTGGCAGGCTTGCGCGCGGCTGATTTCCGGCAGCTTGCCTTCTCAGCTGCGTTGCAGGCTGGCTGTCATGACGGCCGCCGACATCAGAAAGCCTCCGCCCGCCCGGTTGACCAGCTGCATGGCCCTTGGCGAGCGCAGGCGTTTGCCAATAGCTGCCGCCATCAGCGCGTAGAGTGTGGCGTTCAAGATGCCAAGCACAACAAACGTACTGCCAAGCAGAAAGAGCTGCGGTGTCACTGGCACGCCCGGCGTGATGAAATGCGGCAGGAACGCCATGAAGAAGATGATGCCCTTGGGGTTGAGCGCGGTGACGACATAGGCGTGCAGGAAGACCTTCCGGGCTGGAACGCTTGCGACTTTATGCGGTTCCAGGGCTGCGGGACGATTTCGCCACATTTTGACGCCAATCCAGAACAGATAGGCGGCTCCAACCCATTTCAGAACCGTGAATGCGGTGGCCGATGCGGCCAGGATTGCGCCAAGCCCAAGCAAGGAGGCTGTTGCGGCTGTTGCATCGCCAAGACCGACACCCAGTACGCTGGCGGACGCCGATTGCCGCCCCTGCGCGAGAGCATAGCTGATGACGAGCATGATTGTCGGGCCGGGAATGGCCAGAACGATCAAGGTTGCAACAACATATGCGGAATAAAGTTCCAGGGTCACAGCGTTGTCTCCGGAGACGGAAAATGAGTGGGCATTGTCATCAAGGGGCAAACCTATCAAAGCGGGAGAACAGTTTGAAGCTGGTAAAACTTAAACGGTGCGGGCTGATTGTACAGTGCCTGCTGGCGGGGACTGTGTTCGCGATGGTTTCGCAGGCCGCGGCTGAGTCCCTTCCGGCTCCCTTCGTCAAACCGGATCCGCAGCGGATCGGCGTGCCGGTGTTGCGCCCGGCCAAACAGCCCGCCGACACACAACCCGATGGCAAACAGCCTGCCGAAAAGCGCTCTAGCGGACAATCACCTGCAGCAAATCCGGCGAAGGATTTGTCGAAGGCCGAGGTGCCTGATGCGGGTGAAAAGCCGTGTTTTATCGAAGCAGCGCGGATTTCGCTCCTGCCAGCTTTCTCTGAAAATGGCGGCTGTGGCATTGCCCAGCCGGTTTCACTTCATGAAACAGGAGGAGAGGTGCCAGTTTCCCTGTCGCCGGCGCCTGTGCTTGGCTGCGGTTTCGCCGGGGCGATGTCGGACTTTCTGGCAGGAGCCGCTTCGGATATCGCCCGCAAGACCACGGAGAGCGATTTGACCGGTTTGCGTGGCGGTCCGGGCTATGTCTGCCGGCGGCGGAACAATCGGCCTGACGGCAAGCTGTCGGAACACGCCCGAGGCAAGGCCCTTGATGTGCTGAGTTTTGTGCTGGCAAGCGGCAAGGAAATCTCGGTTGCCGATGATTGGGGCAAGAAAACGCCGGAAGGTGAATTTCTGAAGCAGCTCCATGCCAGCGCCTGCAAGTCCTTCACGACCGTTCTCGGCCCGGATGCCGATCCAAACCATCGCTCGCATTTCCACTTTGACATCGGCTGCCACGGCAAAGACTGCACCTACCGCATCTGCCAGTAACATCAGTGCACCTGGCTTGTGCGTCCCGGGCAGAAACACAGCGGAAAAGGAGCCTGCCCGGACTTAAATGCAGACCCAGGTGACCTTGTCTCCCGCCGCTCCGTTATGGGAGCGGGTCCCATTTCCTAAGAGATCGTTTAAGGGTGTGTTGGGGGCGTGGACGTTCGGTGCTGGTGTGCGAATGGCTGGGATGGCGGTGAGGGGACTGTCGGCTTGCCGCCGAAGCGCTGACGTTCTCTTGGCCATAAGCTAAGCGTCTCTTCCAGAACCGTAATCTGTTCCGCAGGAAATCAACAGGTGTCCCGGAAGCCGGACATTTGCTCTGGTCTGGTCGAACCTGCGTTTCCGTCCTGAGCAGCTGATTGGGATGAAGATCGGAAAGGTCTTCTGAGAAACATGGGAAAAATTGGAGAACGTTGATAGTGCCGAGCATTTCAGGAAATGCGTTGGCTCAGGGGCAATGCGCGCTCATGTTCACTCACGTGTTCCCGAGGGGGAGGCAAAGCTCCCGAATTGCCCGTCGGATGGAACCCTGCCCGGTCATAAAGCGTGATCGCTGCGTGGTTTTTGTCGGCAACGTCGAGGACCAGCTGTTCAAATCCGGCGGTGTGAGCCCAGTCCACCACGTGTCTCACCAGGGTCAAGCCGACACCGCGCTGCCGCACCTCCGGCGCCACCCACATTCCAAAAAGGCCAGCGGTTCCGCGTCGGTCTCTCCGCTCCGCGCCAGTCACAAGCCCAACATCCCTTCCTTCCAGAACCGCGACAAAAGTGACAGCACCGGAAGACAAACGCCTGCGCCAGATTTCTTCAGAAAATGCTTTCTCTTCGGCAAGTGTCCGCGCAAAGGCGTCGGGCGTATCCGCCAGGGCCCGAAGCCGGACCGCACGATATTTTTGCCAGTCTTCTTCAGCGAATTGTTCGACCTTCATGTGCTGCTGCCTGATATGGCTCATGTGATCGCCCCTTTTTTCCAGATGGTGCATGTGATCCATCACGTAGACCCGTGAGCGATCGCCATCGATGGAAATCGACCTCGCCGAGCCGCCAACAGGTCTTTCTGGGGGCCGCGCCGCCCATCAGCGACGTCGATGTGTTGGCCGTCATCGGGAAACTTTGGCTGCTGCGTTTCGGTCCGGCCCGAGATGCCCTTCGGCCAGAGCCTTCTGATAGACATCGGCCGTGCGTTGCACATGAGCGGCGAGCGCCGCGTCAAAGGCGGCGAAATCCTCGCGCGCAAGCATGTCCAGCATGCTCCGGTGCTCGTTCATCGATTCCTCACGCCGCGCTTCGTAGGGAGCGGTGATGTTCGCTCTCAGGGCGGCAATGCGGCCGGCGGCCAGAGCATAGGAATCGCGCAAATAGGAATTGCCGCAATGATCGAAGGCGGCTTGATGGAAAGCGCTGTCGAGCTGGCCATATTCGACGATATCGCCCTTCGACAGCGCCAATGCCATTGTCTCGACCACTGCGCCCAACGTTTCGAGAAAACCGGCTCGATCCGTCCGCATAGCGGCGCGCGCGCCCTGGGCCTCAAGCATCTGGCGGTAGTCGCAGATCGCGGCAAGATCCTCCAGCGAGGTCTCGAAAACGAACGATCCGCGCTTGGGCCGCACATTCACCAGCCCTTCACGCGAGAGGATCGCCATTGCGTCTCGAATCGGCGTTCGGGAGATTCCCATCTGCGCCACCAGGCGATCTTCCGAAATATTCTCCCCGAGCTTGAACGCACCGGTCAGGATTGCCTCGCGGATCTCATTCGCGGCGATCTCCGCCAGTGTTTTTTGCGGAGCGATCCT
>JBNKOQ010000070.1:0-11868 GCA_050294735.1 Roseibium sp.
AGACTATGTGTTTATTCCCTATTCAAAAGCCGTTGGCGGTATGGTGGTTCCCAAGGACAGCACCGCGAAGAACCTGGCCGATCTGAAGGGCAAGAAAATCGGTATTGCCGGTGGTCCGGTCGATAAAAGCTGGCTGATCCTCAGGGCCTACGCGCAGGATCAATACGGTTTCGACCTGGCTGGTGAAACCGAACAGGTTTTCGGTGCGCCGCCGCTGGTCTTCAAGACAGCCCTTCAGGGCGAGACGGATGCTGCCATCAACTTCTGGCACTTTCTGGCAAAAATGAAGGCTGCGGGCATGCGGGAACTGATTTCGGTGGAGACAGCGTCTAAAGCTTTGGGACTTAATCCGGAGACACCGCTGCTCGGCTACGTGCTGAAGGAAAGCTATCTGAAGGATAATCCTGGGATGGCCAAGGTGCTCTATGGCGCCTCGCGTGCGGCGAAAGACCTGCTCGCATCGGATGATGCCGCATGGGAGCCCCTTCGCCCGATGATGCGGGTCAAGACAGATGCCCAGTTCGAAACGCTCCGGACCGACTTCCGGGCGGGAATACCGGCACCTGGCAATGTCGATGAAGACGATGCAGCGACGTTTTTCGCATTGATGGCGCGGCTTGGCGGCAAGAAATTGGTTGGAGACGTGAGCGAATTGCCATCCGGCCTGTTCGCGAAAGTCGAGTAGACGCTGTTGACCAACCTCCTGACACGCAGCGCGTCTCTTCTGGCCTTTGTGGTGCTCTGGTTCGTTCTGGCGCGTCTCAATGGAGATCCGACGATTCTGCCGTCTCCGGCAGATCTCGTCGCGCCCTTCAAAGAGGAACTCCAGTCGGGTGAGCTGTTGCGCCACATGGGCATCACCGTGCTCCGTGTGATCGCGGCCTTTGTGTTGGCCATGAGCGTCGGGACGGTTCTGGGCCTGGTGATGGGAACCAGACCGGAGATCGACCGCTGGCTGGACCCTTGGCTTGTGGTCTTTTTGAACCTGCCTGCGCTTGTCTTGATCGTCCTTTGCTATTTGTGGATCGGCCTGACCGAAACTGCGGCCATCGCGGCCGTCACGCTGAACAAGATCCCCAATGTGACGAGCATTGTGCGGGAAGGGGCAAGGGCGCTTGATCCGGATTTGAAGGCCATGGCGAAAGTGTTCCGCATGCGCCGGGGAACCTATCTGCGCCATGTGGTACTGCCGCAACTGGCTCCGTTTCTCGCCGGGGCCTCTCGGTCCGGAATAGCCGTTATCTGGAAGATCGTGCTGGTGGTGGAGTTCCTTGGCCGCTCAAGCGGTGTGGGTTTTCAGATCCACCTCTACTTCCAGCTGTTCGATGTGGCGATGGTCTTGGTCTATTCGCTGAGCTTTATCGGCTTCATGCTCTGTATCGAATGGGCATTGTTGCAACCGGCGGAGCGCCGTGTCCGTGCCTGGAGGCTGGCGTGATCAAGGTCGATGTCACCTCTAAACGTTTTGGCCAGACGGAGATCCTGAGAGATATCCATTTTTCTCTCCGGGAGGGCGAGTGCCTGGCAATCCTCGGTCCTTCCGGAATTGGAAAATCCACCCTTTTGCGGCTTGTCGCGGGGATAGATCCAAGGTTCGAGGGCACGATCGAACGTCCGGATTCCCTGGCGTTCGTCTTTCAGGAACCGACGCTGCTGCCGTGGCGTAGCGCACTGGAGAATCTCTTGCTGGTTCATCCTCACCTCTCCGCAGTCAAGGCCAGAGACATGCTGGCGAAGGTGGGGTTGAGCGACAAGGCGGATCAGTTTCCGGGACAGATGTCTCTAGGTCAGCAGCGGCGTCTTGCCTTGGCGCGGGCATTCGCCGGGACACCCAAGCTGCTGCTTATGGACGAGCCGTTCGTTTCGCTCGATGAAAAGACGGCCGAACAGATGATCGCCCTGACGCAGGCGCTCATGAGGGAGGTTTCACCAGCAACCCTGTTCGTTACGCACGAACCACGGGAGGCCGGCAAACTTGCAGACTGGACTTTGGAACTGGCCGGCTCCCCGGCTATGGTTGTGCCAAACATCGTCCGGCCTGATTTTAAAAGAGAGGACGTAAAATGAAATTGATTGCAGCAGCAGCCCTTGCGGTTTCATTGACGGCAGCACCGGCGTTCGCCCATGAATTCGGTTTTGCAGGCATTTTGGACAGTTCAAACAAGGAAGATCTTCCCGATCTCACCCTGTCTTCTGGCAAACCGGTTGCGGAGGGGCCGCTGGTCCTGAAGTCCGGCACGATGTATGAAATCAACATCGTTTCGGACGGCAGTGCGGAACTGGGGTTGGAAGGCTCCGGGTTTTTCCGAGCCATCTGGATCAATGAAGTCGTTGTCAACGGTTTGGAAATCCGGCCATTTGGTCTGGGAAGCGTTGAATTCGACGAGGAAGGGACCATGGAAATCGAATTTCTCGCCATTAAGCCTGGCCGCTATTTTCTCCGTCAGCCGGGCACGAAGGGTGAGAGCCAGCGCGTGGAAATCACGATTCAATAAACCTTGGCCAGCTTGGACTTCTTCATTCATGAGCGTTTTTTCGGTTCAGAACGTCAGTTACAGCTATGGCTCGAAAAAGGCGCTGGATAATGTAACGATAGACCTTAATGCAGGGCGGTTTTGCGCCCTGTTGGGGCCGAATGGTGCCGGAAAATCGACTCTCTTCAACCTGTTGACCGGTCTTTTCATCACCCGTGAGGGATCGGTCAAGATTGCCGGATATGATCTTGCGAGCGAACCCCGCAAGGCACTGGCACGGCTCGGTGTGGTCTTTCAGCAGCCAACCCTCGACCTTGACATGTCGGTCGCGCGGAACCTGTCCTATTTTGCCGCGCTTCAAGGCCTGTCAGGCGCCCACGGGAAGAAGCGTATCGACGCGGTTCTTGACCGCCTGAATATGCGCGAACGGGCGGCCGAGAAGGTGCGGTCACTCAATGGCGGTCATCGCCGCCGGATGGAAATTGCCCGGGCGCTGATCCACGAGCCGGATGTCCTGCTGCTGGACGAGCCGACGGTCGGGCTCGATGCCGCCAGCCGGACGGCGATCACCGATCACGTTCATGATCTGGCGGAGCAGGGGCCTCTTGTGTTCTGGGCAACCCACCTTGTGGATGAGATCCGGCCCAGTGACGATGTTGTGGTCCTGCATCAGGGAAAGGTGCTTGCGCACCAGTGCGCTGAAGAGCTTGCCGGTGAGGGGAAGCTGATCGATGCCTTCGTCCGCCTGACCGGAGACGGGCATGCGGGGGAGGCGGCCTGATGATCTATTTGGTTGCCCTGCGCGCGATTGTTCTGCGCGAAGCCTTGCGGTTTCTCAATCAGCGCAGCCGCTTTTTTGCAGCTCTTGTCCGGCCCCTGGTCTGGCTGGTGGTTTTTGCGGCCGGTTTCCGGGCAGCCCTCGGTTTGTCGATCATTCCTCCCTATCAGACCTACATTACCTATGAGGTCTATATCGTGCCGGGGCTATGCGGCATGATCCAGCTGTTCAATGCCATGCAGTCGTCCTTGTCCCTGGTCTATGACCGGGAGATGGGATCCATGCGGCTGTTGCTGACCAGCCCGCTGCCCCGTAGCTGGCTGCTGTTTTCCAAACTTTTGGCGGGAACGGCTGTGTCCGTTTTACAGGTCTATGTCTTCCTTGCGATCGCGGCCATGTTCGGTATAGACATGCCTGCCTGGGGGTATGTCTATCTTCTGCCTGCTTTGATTGTGTCCGGCCTGATGCTGGGGGCGCTGGGGCTGCTGATCTCGTCGACCATCCGTCAGCTGGAGAATTTCGCCGGTGTGATGAACTTCGTCATATTCCCAATGTTCTTCCTGTCCAGCGCACTCTATCCGCTTTGGAAAATGGCGGAAAGCTCGCCGCTCCTGCGGGACATATGCGCGTTCAATCCCTTCACACATGCCGTCGAACTGATCCGGTTTTCGCTTTACGCACAGTTCAACGGCGTGGCGTTGATCTGGGTTGCGGGAAGCTTCGCGTTGTTCATGGCCGGGGCCATGATCGGTTACGACCCGGCGCGGGGCATGATGAAACGGCGTTGAAAACCCCTTTCGCCAGATCGATGTTTCTTGCCTCACCCGCAGGGCCGGGCCTGCATCGCCCAATCCCGGCGCGAACCCGTCTTGAAGATGCTCAGGCATCGTCTGCGCCGGTTTCGCTTGGTCTTGAACGATACAGATCCCGGCGAAATGCATCTCAAGTTCGTCCACACGGCCTAATTTACGATTAAACTTAATCCGCTTGAGCATCGATCAAATCTGACAAAGGTTTTCTAAGTTAGATGCCCTAGGGGAATTTCAGATTAATAATCATATCAACTTTCAATTTAATAATTAAAAGTGATTATCCAATCGATGATTTCCATGGTAATTTTCCCCAAATGTTCCGGAGGGAACGGTGGTGGGCGCAGAGATCAAATCCCGGATATCTAGCAGCGGACCTCTTGGTCACGATGACACCGGCGTGAGCGCCTTGCCATTGATCAACAATTCGCTGCTGATATCCTTGCTCCGTGCCCGGGAAAAAGTGATTTCTCCGATACGGGATATGTTGAACCGGCTGGGAATAACAGAACAGCAATGGCGGGTTCTGCGCGTGCTGCACGAGACCGGGCCATTGGACGCTACAGGCTTGGCGGAAAACGCTGTCCTGCATCTGGCCAGTCAAACACGGATTGTGCAAACCTTGATCGACAAGGGCCTGGTGACACGTGCGGTCGACCCTGGCGACCGGCGTCGGCAGACATTGGAAATTTCCCGCACCGGGGCGGATCTGATTAGGAACAATCAGGACGCAGCTGCCCAGATCACCCGGAATATTGAAGACCGCCTCGGTTCGGAAAAACTGGGAAAATTGCTGGATCTTTTGGACGAATTGAACAGGGCCTAGCTGCTTTCGGGTGTATCCTGCTTTTCTTCAGAGGGAGAACTGACGCTGAAATGCTCTCGTTCCACCGAGGACGTGGCCGTCCAGCGGGGCCAGACCGGCAGCATTAAGACCGGAAATACACGCGGTTTGAGAAGCCGAGCAGTGAAACCCGGCTGAGCAAATCGGCTGCCAAAGGAAAGCCGTCTCTTCCAGTCAGCTGGCCATTCACGGATTTGCCAGATCGAAGAGGTCATCCGTCGCAGCACTTGCGCCGCGGCACTTGGCGGCCTCAAAGGCCAATTCCGCCGGGAGCTGCTCAAGACGGTACCGGCCCAGCGCGGCAAGCGGCGGCTGATTGGTCATCCGGCTCAGACGGAAAGCCATAAGGGCCGATACGGCACACCATCCGGCTCTCAAATAGGGGTCGGCAGCATATTCGCCAGCGCGTGATGCGTTTTTGCCGAGAGCCTCCATCTCGGACGAGAGGTCACTGAAGCTGCTGACGACTGCACTCAGGGTTTTGGCCGCTCCATCCAATTCAGTCGTATCAAGCGCGATGTTACAGAGCCGGACAAAGGCCTTCAATCCGGCAGATTCTTCGCGCCAGACGCCTCGCATCAGAAAATCCCGAGCCTGCATACCCGTTGTGCCCTCGTATATGCTGAGGACCCGGGCATCGCGCAAGGTTTGTTCCACGGGCCATTCGCTGGTGTATCCGGCTCCGCCAAGGACCTGGATGGCGCTGTGAGCCGTGTTGAAAGCGGCTTCCGCGCCAAAGGTCTTGATCAGCGGCAACATCCAGGCGGTATAGTTTTTCAGGTCGGTCCGGTCTTCGGCGCCGGGTTGAGCGGCGATCAGATCCAGATGTGCCGAGAGGTCGAGCACGGCCATTTGCAAGTCCGCGTTGCGGGCCTGCATGTCGAGCAGCTGCCGCCGGACGTCCCCGTGGCTGGCGATCGCAGGCGCTGGCTCCCCGGGACTTCCCCCCTGGCGGCGGTCTCGCGCGTAAGCCAACGCAATGTCCTGTGCCCCCAGAGCAAGCCCCAGACCCTGAGCGCCGGTTTGAAGCCGCATGAGTTCCATCATGGTGAAAAGAGTTGAGAGCCCCCGGCCTTCCTCTCCGATCAGTATCCCGTGTGCACCTTCGAAAGACATGGTGCAGGTCGGAGACCCGTGCATTCCCAGCTTTTCCTCAATCCGGCCAATCGTGATGCCGTTGCCTGAACCATCATCCTTGGTATTGGGCACGAGGAAGAGGCTAAGGCCCCGGGTTCCGGGCTGATCGCTGGTGCGCGCCAGCAGGCAATGGCCGATACGGGCTGTCATGTCGTGATCGCCAAAGGAGATCCAGATCTTCTGGCCAGTGATTTCCCAGCTTTCGCCCGTCTTTTGGGCTCTTGTCCGGATACGAGCGACATCCGACCCGGCATCCGGTTCCGAAATGCAGATGGTGGCTGACCAGTTGCCCGAGCATAGCTTGGGGACCCAGGTTGCTTTTAGGTCCTCATCCGCATGGTTCGACAGCAGCAGGGCAGCGCTGCGGCTTGCTCCGGCGGCCATCATCAAGGCTGTACAGCCCCGGTCGAAAAGCGATTGGGTGGCCGCATGAAGCGCCAGCGGTAAATCCTGTCCGCCGAGGTCGGATGAGACATCCATACCGATCCAGCCCGCTGCGGCCAGGTCCTGATAAGCCTGTTTGAACCCTTTGGGCACTTGAACCCGCCTGGTCTCCAGCCTGCAGCCCTCCCGGTCCGCAGGCGTGTTCAGGGGGGCAAGAACCCCTTCTGAAAAACGCGCGGCTTCATCGAGAACAGCAGATACGGTCTCCGGGTCAAGGTCCTGACGGAGTTCGGTCAAACGCTGCCAGGCGGGCAGGGCGGCAAGCATGACGGCGCTTCTGCTGGCCTGCCTCTGGAAATCTGACATAAAGACGGCCTATTTGGGTTGCAAGCGGGTGGCGCCATCGAGACGAATGACTTCGCCGTTGAGATACTGGTTTTCGATGCAAAAGCGCGCAGCATCGGCAAATTCGGCGGGTTGGCCAAGTCTCGAAGGATAGGGGATGCTTGCGGCAAGGCTGTCGCGGGCGTCTTCGGGCAGCTCCTCAAGCAAGGGCGTCATGAAAATCCCCGGCGCCAGCGTATTGACCCGAATGCCGAACCGGGCCAGTTCCCGGGCTGCGGGCAAAGCGAGAGAGGTAATTCCCCCCTTGGAGGCAGCATAGGCAGCCTGTCCGATCTGGCCGTCGAAGGCTGCGACTGAAGCCGTGTTGACGATTGTCCCGCGCGCTCCGTCGTCCAATGGATCGCTGGCAGCCATGCGCGCCGAACAAAGGCGCATCATGTTAAAAGTTCCGAGCAGATTGACCCTGATGACTTTTTCGAAGTCTGCCAGAGGCATGGGGCCATCCCGGCCGACAATCCGTTTCGCCGTTCCTATTCCGGCGCAATTGACCAAGATACGCAAAGGGCCGTTGACCGCAATCAACGCATCCAGACAGTTCTCAACATCGCTCTCATCGGTGACATCTCCGATCAGCGCGACTGCATCGATCTTCGCTGCCACCTTTTCCGCGGCCTGGCCATTCCGGTCAAAGACACCGACCCGGGCGCCAAGCTCCGCTAGCAGCGTGGCGGTCGCCTCACCGAGGCCGGAGCCAGCTCCGGTGACCAAAGCGGTTGCACCATCAATACGCATCAGCAGGCCGCCTTTTCCGTTGCAGGGTGGATGATATCGGGATCATCGCCATAAAGCCTGTCGATCAGGGCAGCCCGGTGGGCGAGCACCGCACGCTGGTTGATCGAGCCCTTGTCGGTGACTTCACCCTTGTCAAAGGAGGGTTCGGTCTCAAGAAACAACAACCGCATGACGCGGCTGGCCGATCCGGTGGATTGGCGGATATGCTCCGCGAGAGCGGCCGAGAGCTTGTTCCGGACGGTCTCGTGTTTCAGGATCTGGCTGTCGTTGAGGCTGGCTTCTTCCGGTACCAGCTTGCGCATGGCGGTAATGGCAGGCAGGACGAGAGCTGCCAGATCTTCCTGATTCTCACCTGCAATGACAGCATCTCGGACCAAGCCATTCAGATCATTGACCAGTTGGCCGCGCAAGGCCCCGACTGCGACCCACGTGCCGGTCTGCAGCTTGAAGTTTTCCGCTGTCCGTCCGTCGAAGAAAAAGCCCTTGGAGGGATCCTGCGGGTCCGCAAAGCGGAGAGCATCGCCGAGGCAGTAGAAGCCTTCGTCGTCAAAGGCCTCGCTGGTCAACGCGTCATCGCGCCAATATCCCGGTGTGATGTTCGGACCTTTGAGCCGGGCTTCGAGTTTCTCGCCGTTTGGCACCAGCTTCAGGGTCGTCCCTTGTGCGGGTATGCCGATGTTGCCGGGGGTGGGCTGGGTATCAGCTCTTGCCAGGGCAAAAGGCGCGGTTTCCGTTGCCCCAAGGCTGGTCGCCAGCCGGACGGGATATCCAAGCGTTTCGATCGATAGCTCGATCAGATCATCCCAGGTGTGCTGGGCCATGCCGGCACCCGCGTACATCATGAACTTCAGGTTCTTGAAAAAGTTAATCCGCAGGTCACTGTCCTCACGCATGGCGTGGATCAGCATCTCGTATCCGGCAGGGACATTGAAGTACCAGGTCGGAGAGATTTCCTTCAGGGTCCGCAGTGTCTCCCCGATGGCCTTTGGGGTCGGTTTCCCCTCGTCGATATAATAAGTGCCGCCGTGTGTCAGCGCCAGATTGAACACCTTGTTGCCGGCGGCCACATGGTTCCACGGCGCCCAGTCGACGATGACCGGCGGCTCGTCCTTCAGGAAGGCGTAACAATCGGCCACCATGGCTTGATTGGAACAGAGCATCCTCTGGGTCTGAATGACAGCTTTCGGCGACCCGGTTGTGCCCGAGGTGAAGAGCAGTTTGGCAACCGTGTCCGGTCCGACACTTGCGTTCGCCCTGTCGACGTCAGCCGTCGGCGTGAGGTTGCTCAGATCTGAGAAGGCCAGAGACGGCCGCCCTTCTATGGTGCCTTCCAGCGAAAGAACCGGAACGGATGGATCAAAAACCGCGTTGATGGCACCTGTGTACCCTTGAACCTGGTCCGCGAATATCAGCCCTGGTGTGGTTTGGCGGGCGATATCCTTCAGTTTCTTGAAGTCCTTGGAAATCAGTGAGTAAGCAGGGGAAACAGCTGCGGAGGGAATGCCTACGTACTGAGCGGCCAGCGCCAGCAAGGCGTGCTCGATGGTATTGCCCGAGAGAATCAAAACAGGCCGTTCAGGCGACAGTCCGAGATCTAGTAAACCTTGCGCCAGCGACCGGACCTTGCCGAGCGCGGATTTGTAGGAAACCTTGCGCCATCCGCCGGTTTTGTCGCGGGCGGCCATCCAGGGACGGTCTGGAGCCGCTTCGGCCCACTGTTCCAGTCTGTCTGTAATCTTGTCCGGATAGTCGCCAAGCGTGTCTTCCCGCCAGACGTAAGTCGTGCCGTTGTCCCGAGTCTCCCACGCGACCTGCGGTGACCAAACGGCGACATCACGCGTCTTGTCCTCGACCATGGCAAATCCTCCCGCACATGTCGTTCTTCGTCAGGATCCTCCCAGATCCAGACTGCTGTATTTTTGTTTGCATCAAAAAAGTTTCCTTGTAAACTATTTATGAGGAACAAATTTGCGAACGGCTGTTTCGCGGATTTCAATTTTACATCCAGGCCGGGTCAAGCCGGGCACCAAAATGAACGAACACAAGGACCGGGCGGAGCGCATGGAAAAGCCGATTGTGGAAGAACTGGTTACATATGAGTTGGTAGACGATATCGCCTGCATTGGCTTGAACCGCCCGGACAAGCGCAACGCGGTCAGTGACCGGGTGATTGACGCGCTGGCTATTTGCATTGCGCGCGCGGACCGCGAGGCGAAGGCTGCGGTTCTGTTCGGAGAAGGCAAGCATTTCTGCGCCGGGCTGGATCTGGCAGAGCATGCGGAACGCTCCGCGCTCGATGGGGTCCGTCATTCCCGGGGCTGGCATGATGTCTTCTCGCGGATCGAGTTTGGAACCATTCCCTGGATCTCAGCCTTGCATGGCGCTGTTGTTGGCGGGGGTCTTGAACTCGCGGCGGCTACGCATGTCCGCGTTGCAGACGCGACGACTTTCATGGCGTTACCCGAAGGGCAGCGCGGTATTTTCGTCGGCGGTGGCGGTTCCGTTCGTATCGCCCGGCTGATGGGCGTTGCCCGCATGATGGATCTGATGCTGACCGGGCGTTCGCTAAGTGCCGAGGAGGCGGAGCGCTGGAATCTGGCGCAATATGTGGTGCCCGTCGGAACGGCGAAGATGAAGGCTATGGAGCTCGCCAAAGCTGCGGCAGGCAACGCGGAGTTGTCCAACTACGCCATCATCCAGGCCCTGCCACGCATTCAGGACATGGCAAGGGAGGACGGCCTGTTTGTCGAATCCTTCGTGGCGTCCTTCACTCAAAACGGGCCTGAGGCCAAGGCACGGCTGCAGGCCTTCCTCGATAAGCGGGCCGGCAAGGTGCGCAATCCCATAGATCTTGGTGTGGAAGGAGAAGAGCAATGATGGAGGCAAGCGTGAAACTGCGGTCGCAGTCCGATGTAAATCTCGCCGGACTTGACTATTCGCTTGGCTTTTTGTTGCGCGTTTCGCAGCTTAAGGTGTTCCGTCATTTCTTCGAAAAGCTTGGCCATATCGGCTTGAAACCGGGGGAATATTCGGTGCTATGGGTGCTGTCGAACAACCCGGGAATCCGCCAGGGGCTTCTGGCACAGACCATGGCGATCAAGAACGCGCATATGACCAAGCTGATCCGGAGTTTTGAGGCCGATGGCTTTGTAACAAGGAAGATCCCCGATGAGGACCGGCGCGCCGTGGAACTCACTTTGACCGAGCGTGGAAATGACTTTGTCAAACGGCATCAGCCTGATTTCTTCGGCTATGTTGAAACGTTGGACAGCCCACTCAACGAGGGCGAAACGCGTGAGCTGGTGCGTTTGCTGGCAAAGTTCTCAGGTGTCGATCAGGAGACCTCCAAATGAACCTCGATGATCTGATTGCCCTCGATTTCCACACCCACGCCGAGGAGCCTTGCTGCGGCCCGCGCGACGATGGCTACGATGAATTCCAGGCCGGCATGGCCAAATATTTCAAGAACCCCGCCGGGGCTCAGGGAATGCTGCCAACCGTCAAGGAAACAGCGGCTTACTACCGCGAGCGGAAAATCGGCTGTGTGATTTTTCCTGTCGACGCTGAGCGTGAGACAGGTTTCCGGCGATACTCCAATGAGGAAGTTGCCGAAATCGCCGCGGAAAACAGCGATATCATGATCCCCTTTGCGTCGATTGACCCGGCAAAGGGCAAAGCGGGGGCCCGGGAAGCACGGCGTTTGGTGCGTGATTGCGGGGTGCGTGGTTTCAAGTTTCATCCCACCATGCAGGGATTTTATCCCAATGACCGCGGAGCCTACGATCTTTATGAGGCGATCGCGGAGGAGGGCGGTATATCACTCTTTCACACCGGGCAAACAGGAGTGGGTGCCGGGATGCCTGGTGGTATGGGGATGCGCCTGAAGTACTCCAACCCGATGTATCTGGACGATGTTGCCGCCGACTTCCCCGCCATGAAAATCATTTTGGCCCATCCTTCCTTCCCATGGCAGGAGGAGGCCCTGTCCGTCGCCACACACAAGCCAAATGTTTACATCGACCTGTCAGGCTGGTCGCCGAAGTATTTTCCGAAAATCCTGGTGCAATACGCCAATACGATCTTGAAAAAGAAGATGCTGTTCGGCTCGGACTGGCCGGCCATTACACCGGACAGGTGGCTGTCCGATTTCGAAAAGCTGGAGATCAGGGACGAGGTTCGCCCGCTGATCCTGAAGGAAAATGCGGCCAAGCTTTTGAAACTCAGCTAACGGCGGTCGAATAATCGACCGCCGCCTAAGCGGTTTTGATCAGTGAGCCGGAGGCGCTGAAATTGCGTCCTTGGCGT
>JBNKOQ010000071.1:0-11855 GCA_050294735.1 Roseibium sp.
ATATCGCGTACCAAAAGCTCTGTAATTTGGATGTACAGCGGCAAACTGCCAGGGGGCTGTTCCATCTCCGTTGCGCCCTCCCAAACGCCGAGACTGTAAAATTGATACATCATTGATCTATATCAAATTCAATGATACGCAAGAGAAAATTTGGCCCTGGGAGGAGCCCTCATGACAATAGTCCCCATTACATCTGCCGATTTGGATGCAGCAGAAGTGTCTTGGTTTTCAGCGCTTTGCTCTGACGACTATGAGTTCCTTGGTGTTCCGGACGGGCGGTTGCGCTCCAGCTTCGAGCATTGTTCGGAAATCGTAAAAAAAGCCGAAGGCCTCGGATTCCGGAACATTCTTGCCCCCTCGTCCTATCAGGTCGGGCAGGACACCTTGAGTTTTGTCGCCGGCTGCGCACCGATCACGGACAAGATCAATTTCCTGGCCGCCATCCGCTGCGGGGAAATGCAGCCGATCATGCTGGCGCGTACGGTCGCGACGCTCGATCACATGCTCAAAGGGCGGTTGACCTTGAATGTGATCAGTTCGGACTTCCCCGGCGAGGTGGCCGACAGCGCATTCCGCTATAAGCGCAGCCACGAAGTGGTGGAGATCCTGCGCCAGGCCTGGACCCGCGATACCATCGATTTCGAAGGCGAGGTCTACACCTTCAAGGACGTACCTACCGATCCGGCCAAGCCCTATCAGCAAAACGGTGGCCCGTTGCTCTACTTCGGTGGCTATTCGCCGGATGCTCTGGAGCTATGCGGTGCTCAATGCGACGTCTATCTCATGTGGCCTGAGCCCAAGGAGCAACTTGCGGAACGTATGAAAGCGGTGAACGGCCGGGCCGCCGCCCATGGCCGGACGCTTGACTACGGCCTGCGTGTTCATGTGATCGCCCGCGACACGGAGCAGGAAGCCCGCGAATATGCCGATCACCTGGTCTCCAGGCTCGATGATGAATATGGCAAGCTGATCCGCGAACGGGCACATGATTCCATTTCCCTCGGTGTCGCCCATCAAGCCCGTGCCCGGGAATTGGCCGATAAATTCGGTTATGTCGAGCCGCACCTTTGGACCGGTGTCGGCCGGGCGCGATCCGGCGGCGGCGCGGCACTCGTTGGTTCCACAGATCAGATTTTGTCGAAGCTGGAGGATTACCGGAGCATGGGCATTCGCGCCTTCATTCTCTCTGGCTACCCGCATTTGGACGAAGCGGAGCATTTCGGAACCAAGGTGCTGCCTCAGCTGAAAACCTGCTCGCTTCCTCATGAATATGGCCGCGTTCCCGCGGAGATGCCCTCGACACCTCTCGGCATTGGAGTTCGCACCTGATGGAACGTATTGAGATTACCCCCGGCTTGAGCTTCAGCCGCCTTGTCTATGGTATGTGGCGCCTTGCGGATGACCACAACACCTCGCCAACCCATGTTCAGGCCAAGATTGAGGCCTGCCTGCATCAGGGTATTACCACCATGGATCACGCCGACATCTACGGCGGTTATGCGGTCGAGGCGTTGTTCGGCCAGGCCTTGAAAGCCTCACCGTCCTTGCGGGACCAGATCGAGATCGTCACCAAATGCGATATTGTCGCTCCGGCGGGCCGCCACGCGGCGGCACGAGTGAAGCATTACGACACCAGCGCGGGACACATTAACGCCTCGGTGGAGGCCTCTCTCTCGGATATGGGGATTGAGCGGATCGACCTGTTGCTCATCCACCGTCCCGATCCGTTGATGGATCCGGATGAGACGGGTTCTGCGCTCGACGCGCTTGTCGCATCGGGCAAGGTCCGGGCTGTTGGTGTTTCCAATTTCCGGCCCTGGGATTTTTCGCTGCTGCAGTCCTCCATGGAACAGCCGCTTGTCACCAACCAGATCGAGATGAGCCTGCTGGCGCCGCAGGCCTTCACGAATGGTGATCTGGCTTTTCTGCAGGAGCGGATGATCCCGCCGATGGCCTGGTCGCCGCTGGGTGGTGGTGCTCTCTTCGATGGATCGCGGTCTGATCTCATGGTGGCGTTGAACCGCATCGGCGATGAACAGGGTGTTGATGCGGCCGCTGTCGCGGTGGCTTGGCTGATGCGTCATCCAGCCCGAATCTTACCGGTTCTGGGCACCAACAGCCTTGAGCGGATTGCCCGAATTGGCGATGCAGAGAAAGTTGAACTCGACCGGCAAAGCTGGTTCGAGCTTTACACCCAGGCAATCGGACAAGAGGTGCCTTGATGACGGTGGCAGACAGTCCTTATACTCGCCAGGAGCATGTTTTCGTGCCGGACGCGGCCAACGCCCGTGTGTTTCGCGATGCGCTCGGCAGCTACACCACCGGCGTCACCGTTGTCACAGCGATGACCTCCCGCGGGCCGACCGGCATGACGGTCAACAGCTTTGCCTCCGTCTCCCTTGATCCGCCGCTGGTGTTGTGGTCGCCGGCCAAAAGTTCCCGGCGACATGGCATCTATACCAAGGCTCAGCATACCGTCATTCATGTTTTGAGCGCTGACCAGGATAGTATGAGCGCCCGGTTCACACGGGACGGAGAGGGGTTCGAGGGATTGACCTGGTACGCAAACGAGGAGGGTGTCCCCGTTATTCCCGGAACGCTGGCCCGCTTCGAATGCCTTCGCAGCAGTCTCCACGATGCTGGAGACCATACCATCGTCATTAGCCGGGTTCTCCGGGCCGCTCACAGGGAGGGCGATCCCTTGTGCTTCTCACGTGGCAGCTTTGGCCGCTTCGCTCAGATGGCGTGACTGCAAACGGCATTGGCGCCGAGATCGCCGGAGTGCCCGGATCTCCAAGAAAACTGCGGGCTCCCCGTATGTTTCAGGTAAGCGCTTGCTCAGGCGACTTTTCGTCTGCGGCGCGCAGGCATCGGCTTGACGTTCTGTAGATTTTCTTCTGCAGCTTTGCTCAGTTCCGCAGCCGTCTCCAAGGCGGTCTCACCAAGCTCTTCCGCTGTCGCCATGCCTTCGTTCATGCCGTCCTGGAAGAGACCCATCTGGCCGCGGGCGTGCCGTTGGTATTCATCGGCCATTTGGGTATAGAAGGACTGCAGTGTCGCAAAGGCCTCATCCGGCATCCGGCATTCGCTGAGAGACTTGGCGCATTCGAAGTCCTGGTGCATGCGGTGGCTGACAAAGGACATTTGATCATCGATGACTTTTTCAGCCCGGTCCCAAGCCGCTTTGTTGAATTTTTGCAGGCTGGAGAATGTCAGTTCCTCAAGCTTATCTTCGCGTTCGGCGAAGACCCAATTCGAAAAGTACGGCGCTGGCCACTTGGGAAGCAGCATCTGCATGAAATCAAATGGGGTTTCGCTGGACTTGTTGGGCATGGTCAACCTCCGACATTTTAGAATGTAATCTTGGGTTGTTATTTTACGACCGGAAATCACCGCATCGACGCATTTCATCAACTACCGGCATCCCGATGATGCAACCGAGTGTAGATGTATCATCGTTTTTTTTAAAGTAGTTTGATCCTAATCATGGACATGCGGGGGGCATGCTGAATGCTGGGGCCTTATCTTTAGCTTTGATCCCGTTTTTGGAGTCCTCCGAATGCCATTAGTCTCCGATCAGCGTGGGGAAAAGAGCGGTACAGGCTTGGTGCCTGTTTCCAGCCGAATGCTTTTGCCGAAGGCGTTGCCTCCCGACTTGGACGCCGCTGACAGTTATTCGGTAACGGCGCTCGCCGATGTCCTTGACCGGTCAACTCGCGCGATGATCGCGCGGGTCACTGCGGGTATCTCTCCCAGTGCGCTTATTCAGGCCTATCTGGATTGGGCCGTGCATTTGGCTATGTCCCCCGGCAAGCAGGGAAGATTGTGGGAAAAGGCGCTTAGCAAGAACTTGCGGCTCGTCCGTTTCCTGGCCGTATGCGCGGCCGCTGAGGCCGATGGACATTCCTGTATTGAGCCCTTGCCGCAGGATCACCGGTTCGATCATCCCGGCTGGAAGACGTTTCCGTTTAATCTTTACTCCCAGTCTTTCCTATTGTCGCAGCAGTGGTGGTACAATGCGATGACCGGAGTGCGCGGGGTGTCTGACCATAACGAGAGGGTTGTCGACTTCGTTACGCGGCAGATGCTCGATTATTTCTCCCCTTCGAATTTCTTTGGCACAAATCCGGAAGTGATTGAAAAGACGCTTCAGGAAGGCGGAGGGAATCTGGTCAGAGGCGTGCGCAATTTCTTTGAGGATCTTGACCGGCAGATAAGGCAGCAGCCTCCGGAGGGCAGCGAAGCCTTTAAGGTAGGTGAGAACCTGGCGGCGACGCCTGGGAAAGTCATCTACCGGAACCGCCTGATCGAGCTCATCCAGTATGAACCGGCAACAGCCAGTGCGCGCCCGGAGCCGGTTGTCGTGATACCCGCGTGGATCATGAAATATTACATATTGGACCTGTCGCAACACAACTCTCTGGTCCGCTACCTGGTGGGCCAAGGGTATACGGTTTTCATGGTGTCCTGGAAAAACCCGGATCGCGACGACCGCGATCTCGGTATGGCGGACTACAGGAAACTGGGTGTTGAGGCTGCTTTGGAGGCGGCATTGGCGATAACCGGCGCGGAGAAGGCCCATATGGCAGGCTACTGCCTGGGGGGCACACTACTATCCATCACGCTCGCCGGTCTCATGCACAAGAAGGATGACCGGGTCGCCAGCCTGTCGCTTTTCGCCGCACAAACCGATTTCACCGAAGCGGGGGAACTGACCCTCTTTATTGACGAGAGCGAAGTGTCCTTTCTGGAGGACATGATGTGGGAGCAGGGTTTTCTGGACACACGCCAAATGTCAGGGGCGTTTCAATTGCTGCGGTCGAACGATTTGATCTGGTCAAAGGCGGTCCGGGAATATCTGCTTGGAGAACGGGCTGAGATGTTCGATCTTATGGCCTGGAACGCCGATGGCACCCGGATGCCATACAAGATGCATTCAGAGTATCTGACAGGACTGTTTTTGCACAATGACTTCGCCGAGGGACGCTGGAGGGTCGATGGTGTCCCTGTGTCCATCGAGGATATTCATGTGCCGATCTTTGCCGTTGGTACAGAGCACGATCATGTGGCCCCCTGGAAATCGGTATTCAAGATTTCCCATCTGGCCGATAGCGAGGTGACCTTCGTGCTGACAGCCGGGGGGCACAACGCGGGTATTATCAGTGAACCGGGACACAAGCATCGCCACTACCACATCATGACGGCGTCTGAACACGATGGGTATATTGACCCGGAGACATGGAAGGCTCAAGCCAATCGCCGCGAAGGGTCTTGGTGGGAAGCCTGGACCGATTGGCTGGATGGTAAATCCGGTTCACCAGGGGACTTGCCTTCAATGGGCAAACCCGATGCAGGTTACCCGGTGCTGGATGCAGCTCCGGGAAGTTACGTCCTGATGCGGTAAGCTGTGATTTTAACGGGGAGCGTGCGGGGAACTGCTCTCCATCCATCTCTTGAGTTCAGTTGTGACGGCTTCCGGTGTTTCCAGGGTCGAGAGATGGCCGCTGCCTGGGACGACCGCGAGCCGGCTGCCTGGAATATGCTGATGGATCTCGCGCGCCAGGTCCGGTGGTGTCAGTGTGTCTCCCTCGCCAACCAGAACAAGCGTCGGGCACTGAATGGCTCCAAGGTACGGGCGCATGTCCACTCTGCCGATGATTGCTTTCATTTGACGAACAAAGGCTTCAGGCCCGGTGTCTTTCGCCATTTCAACCACCGTTGCCTTCAGGGCCTCATCCTCCTCCCGATCCTTGTGTACGAAGCCGGGGTACAGCAGGTGAGGAACCTTGTTGAAACCCTTTTCGCGTGTCAGCTTGATCAGAAACTCGCGGCGTTCGGTTTGCTCAGGGGCATCTGCGCGGGGATTGGTGTCCAACAGAGCGAGGCGGGTGACCCTCTCTGGGGCCTCGCGCATGATCTCCATGGCAATGTATCCCCCCATTGAGAGACCTGCCAATGCAAAGCGGTCGGGAGCTTTTTTCAGAATGCTGGCGGCGATTTCGGTAATGGCCTCATGCTGGCGATGGTCCGCCACCATGATCGGGCGGTCGCTGAAAGCTGCAATTTGCGGCGCATAGAGAATCTCTGTGCATAGCAGTCCGGGGACGAAAACGATCGGTTCCATTGGTGTCTGTTCCTAAGCCTTCTGACGTTCAGCCAGAAGCATGTAGTTGACATCCATATCCCTGGATTTGTTCCAGCTGTCTGTCAGTGGATTGTAAGTAACTCCCAATCGGTCGACCACGTTCATTCCGGTTTCGGAAAGAGGGCCTTCGATCTCGCTCGGCCGCACCAGCTTATCGAAAGAGTGTGTTCCTTTCGGGAGCCAGCGCAGAACATATTCCGCGCCGACAATGGCAAGTGCATAGGCTTTGAGGGTCCTGTTGATGGTTGCAACGAACATCAGACCGCCGGGGCGTACCATGCTGGCCGTTTCCGACAGGAAAAGAGGCACATCGGCTACGTGCTCAATAACCTCCATGTTCAGGACAACATCGAATGTCTCACCTGCGGCCGCAAGCTGGCCAGCCGTTTCGGTCCGGTAGTCGATATCGAGTCCAGAGCTCTTCATGTGCAGTTTGGCGATCTCTATGTTGACCGTTGAGGGGTCTGCGCCTGTCACCTCTGCACCGAGCCGGGCCATGGGTTCGCTCAATAGACCGCCGCCGCAGCCAATATCCAGGAACCGCAAGCCCTTGAAGGCATCCGGGGCATTCGGGTCGCGGTCAAAACGCTCGCAGACCTTCTCCTTGATGTAGGCAAGGCGAACCGGGCTGAACTTGTGGAGCGGTTTGAATTTGCCGGTCGGGTCCCACCATTCTGCGGCCATGGCCGAAAAGCGGGCGACTTCCGCGTCGTCAACGGTTCCCGTTGTCTTGTTCGTAGCCTCGGTCATCTTGCTTCCTTTCCTTCGGGATGTGCCAGGTAATGGCCTAGGGCACTCCCGTTTCGGTCAGTGACCTTCAAGGTCCAGCCTCTTTTGTCAAGCCATGCGGTTGCGGCAATTGCGCAGTGGCTGTATGGATGTCGCCCGATCCGCCGGGCGCTGATTGCGCCCTCGTTCCTTGATGAAAAGAATACGACAGCAATGGCGCGACTGGTTTTAAAATTTGGCGGCACGTCTGTTGCCGATCTTGAGCGTATCCGGAATGTGGCCCGTCACGTGAAACGTGAGGTGGATGCTGGCAACGAAGTAGCCGTTGTTGTGTCTGCTATGGCTGGCCAGACAAACAAGCTGGTGCAGTTTTGCCGTGAGGCTTCCACCCTGCATGATGCGCGCGAATACGATGCGGTTGTTGCATCGGGCGAACAGGTTACGTCAGGACTGCTGGCTATCGTTCTGCAGGACATGGGCGTCAATGCCCGGTCGTGGCAGGGTTGGCAGGTGCCAATCAAGACCGATGAGAATCACGGCGCCGCGCGAATCATGGAAATTGACGGCAGTTTCCTGACAGAGCGTATTTCCCAAGGCCAGGTTGCCGTTTTGGCAGGGTTTCAGGGAATTTCGCCGGACAACCGGATCGCGACCCTCGGGCGCGGTGGTTCAGACACCAGTGCGGTGGCAATTGCCGCAGCGATTAAGGCGGACCGCTGCGATATCTACACGGATGTGGATGGCGTTTACACAACCGATCCGCGGATCGTCCCAAAGGCGCGCCGTCTCAACCGCGTGTCCTTTGAGGAAATGCTTGAAATGGCCTCACTCGGAGCGAAAGTGCTTCAGGTGCGCTCGGTCGAGATGGCCATGATTCATGGCGTGCGAACGTTCGTGCGCTCCAGTTTCGATGATCCGGATGCGCCGCAGGTCGGCGTTGGCGATCTTCCCCCCGGAACCCTTATTTGCGACGAGGATGAACTCGTGGAACAGCAAGTTGTCACAGGCATTGCTTTTGCCAAGGACGAAGCCCAGATCTCGATTCGCGACGTGGCCGACAAACCGGGCGTCGCACAATCCGTTTTCGGACCGCTGGCGGATGCCCACATCAATGTGGACATGATCGTCCAGAATATCTCACCGGACGGAAAGACCACCGATATCACCTTCACGGTTCCAGAAACCGATTATGAAAGGGCGATAAAGGTTCTGGAGGATAATCGTCCGGATATCGGCTTCCAAAATTTGGAAGGCGCCACCGATGTGGTCAAAGTGTCGGTTATAGGTATCGGAATGCGCTCTCATGCTGGCATCGCGGCGGATTGTTTCCGTGGGCTTGCAGAGAAGGGGATCAACATCCGGGCGATCACGACCTCTGAAATCAAGATCTCCGTTCTGATCGATTCTGCCTATACGGAACTTGCAGTGCGGACTCTCCATTCGCTATACGGATTAGACGGATAGAACGTTCCGACTCGGTACCGTCAGGCAAATGACGGTTTAGCAGCGGGTGTTCGGAACATGACGGGGTAGGGCGATGCGTAGCAACCTGGCCGGTCCGCGCCTGTTGCTCCGCCGGCTTCGCGAAGTCATGGCGGAGCCGATCAAGGCGCAGGAACGACTCGACAAGATTGTAGTCCTGATCGCATCGAATGTGGTCGCCGAGGTCTGCTCTGTTTATATTCTGAGGGCCGACGGCGTTCTGGAGCTCTACGCGACGGAAGGTCTTAATCGCGCAGCTGTCCACCAGGCGTCTCTGCGGGTCGGCCAAGGGCTCGTGGGTTTGATCGCTGCCGAAGCACGCCCTTTGAATCTGCCCAACGCCCGGGCTCACCCCGGGTTCGCCTATCTCCCGGAGACTGGTGAAGAGGCTTATAATTCCTTTCTTGGTGTGCCGATCCTGAGGGCCGGCCGCACCCTCGGCGTTCTTGTCGTTCAGAACCAGTCTCACCGGACATACCTTGAGGACGAGGTCGAGGCGCTGCAGACAACCGCGATGGTGATTGCGGAAATGGTTGCCGCGGGTGAACTGGAAGCGATTGCTCAAAAAGACACCGGGCTTGATATGTCCCGCCCTATCCACGCCCAAGGCGTGGCGCTGGCGGAGGGTGTCGGGCTTGGCCATGTTATCCTTCATGAGCCGCGGGTCGTTGTTACAAATTTGATCGCAGAAGATAGCGACGCGGAAAAGAGGCGTCTCGATGGCGCGATCAACCGGCTGCGTCTGTCTATTGACGACCTTCTGGCCAGTGGCGATATCGCCGCGATGGGTGAGCATAGGGAGGTGCTCGAAGCCTACCGGATGTTCGCATATGACCGCGGCTGGATTCGCAAGATCGAAGAAGCGATCCGCAATGGACTGACAGCTGAAGCGGCGGTCGAAAAAGTCCAAAGTGATATGCGTGCCCGCATGCTGCGTCAGACCGACCCTTATTTGCGGGAACGTCTTCACGACCTGGATGACCTTGCGCATCGTCTTATCCGCGAACTGATGGGCCGGGGGCATGGGCCGAGCATTGCCGAGTTGCCGCAAGACGCCATTATCGTCGCGCGTAACATGGGCGCCGCCGAGCTGCTGGACTACGGGCGCGACCGGATTCGGGCTCTTGTGCTGGAAGAAGGCGGACCGACCAGCCACGTGACAATCGTCGGCCGGGCGCTGGGCATTCCCATGGTCGGGCAAGTCGAGGATATTGTCAGTCTGGCCGACGCGGGTGATGCGATCATCGTTGACGGTGATGCGGGTGAAGTTCACCTGCGTCCGGCGCAGGATGTTGAACACGCCTACGCAGAAAAGGTGCGTTTCCGGGCGCGGCGGCAGGCCCAGTACAGGCGGTTGCGCAACAAACCGTCAGTGACCAAGGACGGGGTTGAGATCACGCTGCAGATGAATGCCGGCCTCCTTGTGGATTTGCCGCATCTTGCAGAGGCTGGGGCCGCGGGTGTTGGGCTGTTCCGTACCGAGCTGCAGTTCATGGTGGCCTCGTCGTTTCCGCGGATGCGGGAGCAACAACGGCAATATGAACAGGTTCTGGATGCCGCGGATGGCAAGCCAGTCACTTTCCGGTCTTTGGATATCGGTGGTGACAAGGTCCTGCCGTATCTGAGATCAATTCAGGAAGAAAATCCGGCGATGGGGTGGCGGGCATTGCGTTTGGGACTGGATCGTCCCGGCCTGCTGCGTACGCAAATCCGGGCTCTCCTGCTGGCCGCCGCCAACCGCGACCTGAAGCTGATGTTCCCTATGGTTGCTGAAGTGGGGGAGTTCCTGAAGGCGCGAGAACTGGTCGACAAGGAGCTGAAGCACTTGCGCCGGCATGGCCACGAGGTTCCGGAAAAAATCCGGTTGGGCGTCATGGTTGAGGTTCCTTCCCTGCTCTTTCAGCTGGAAGAGCTTCTGGAGGATGTCGATTTCATTTCTGTGGGGTCCAATGACCTCTTTCAGTTCTTTTGCGCTGTGGATCGTGGCAACACGCGGGTGGCTGACAGGTTCGATCCCTTGAGCCTGGCATTCCTGCGGGCGCTGAAGAAGATTGTCGACAAGGCGACTGCCGCGCATGTGCCGGTCACCCTGTGCGGTGAGCTGGCCGGACGTCCTTTGGAGGCAATGGCTCTGATTGGCCTTGGCTTCCGCGATTTGTCGATGTCTCCGGCCTCCCTCGGTCCGGTAAAGGCAATGTTGCGTTCGGTTGATGCGGGGCGCCTTTCGGCTCGCCTTCTGCCCCGGCTTGAACCAGGGCACCCGGAAGCTGATATACGGAGCTTCCTGAAACGCTATGCGTCTGAAATGGACGTTTCGATTTAGCTGCCCAACACAATTTCCCCTTCGGGATCTTTAAGGAGACTTGCGCTCATGCTGGCGCGTAACAAGCTCGATACGCTGCTCGACCGGTTTGCCGAGATCGAACACAGGATGTCCGCCAATCCGGATCCGACTACCTATGTGAAGCTCTCGCGGGAATATGCCGGACTCGAGCCGCTGGTCGCAAAGGTGAGGAAACTTCTGAAAGCTCAGGACGAGCTCGCCGAAGCCGAAGCACTGTTGGCCGATCCGGAGATCGATCCGGATATGAAGGAACTTGCCGAAGCCGAACGGGAAGAGCTGGCCGGAAGCCTGGAAACATTGACCCAGGACGTCCGCATTGGGCTTTTGCCGAAAGACGAAGCGGATGCAAACGATGCCATTCTGGAAGTTCGCGCAGGGACGGGTGGCGACGAGGCTGCTCTTTTTGCCGGGGATCTGTTCAGGATGTACCAGCGCTTTGCCGAACTGCAAGGCTGGAAGGTGGAAGTGCTGTCGGCCAGCGAGGGGGAAGTCGGTGGTTACAAGGAAGTCATTGCCTCGATTTCTGGTGAGAATGTCTTTGCCAAGCTGAAGTTCGAATCCGGTGTGCACAGGGTTCAGCGTGTTCCTAGCACCGAATCCGGCGGGCGCATTCATACGTCCGCTGCGACGGTTGCGGTCTTGCCGCAGGCGGAGGAGGTTGATGTCGATGTGCAGGACAGTGATTTGCGTATCGACACGTTCCGAGCTTCGGGCGCGGGAGGACAGCACGTCAATACGACTGATTCCGCTGTTCGAATTACTCACCTTCCGACCGGCATTGTTGTGGCGGCGCAGGACGAGCGTTCACAGCACAAGAACAAGGCCCGGGCGATGCAGTTGCTCCGAGCCAGAATTTACGATGTTGAACGGGAACGCGCAGCCAGCGAAAGGACCGAGGCACGGCGGCTGCAGGTTGGTTCAGGCGACCGTTCGGAACGTATCCGGACCTACAATTTCCCTCAAGGGCGTGTGACAGATCACCGGATCGGTTTGACGCTCTACAAGCTGGATCAGATCATTACGGGGGAGGCACTCGGCGAAGTCATTGAAGCCTTGACCCTCGACCACCAAGCTTCACTGTTGGCTTCCGAAGGGGTCTGACGGATGACCGTTGGGGCCCTTTATCGTAACGTGAGGGCCATCTTCCGGGAGGCC
>JBNKOQ010000072.1:0-11839 GCA_050294735.1 Roseibium sp.
CTACGGACCAGCCTAGCAGGCGGATCATGGCGCATGGTAAATACGCCGAATATTTATTCGTCAGCTGGTTCAACTGCAAACAACTGATATGTGATTGGACCAGGGTGCGGCGAAAATGCAGCTATCGCGACGAAGGCCCTTGTACAAATTATCTTCCGACTGATCTATATAGGTAAAGTGCGCTATGCTGCAACGCAGGCAGTATCACGAAGAGGCGATAATGCTCGACGATATCTACAACGCGAAGATCCTCGAATTTGCGGGAAACATTCCGCGTATCGGCCGTCTTGAGAAGCCTCAGGCGACGGCAAAGGCTCATTCGCGTCTTTGTGGGTCGACAGTGATTGTCGATCTGAATGTCGATGAGGGCAAAGTCAGCGACTTCGCCCATGACGTCAAAGCCTGTGCCCTGGGCCAGGCCTCGGCATCTATCATGGCGCGGCATGTTATTGGTGCGACACCCGATGAATTGCGTGAGGTGCGTGAAACCATGCGCGCGATGCTGAAAGAAAACGGTCCGGCGCCGGAAGGCCGTTTCGCGGATCTGAAGTTTCTGGAACCGGTGCGCGAATACAAGGCGCGCCATGCCTCCACCCTTCTGACCTTCGATGCGGTGGTGGACGCGCTGGATCAGATCGAAGCGGGAATTGAGGGAGAGCCGCTGGCTGCACCCCATCAGGCAGGCGAGGCGACTGCCTGAGCGCGGCGTACCCGTGATCCGGGTGATCAAAAGGCATGTGCGATGTGTTCCAACCCCTTGAAAAAGGACAGGGGACCGGGAAATCTTCACAAGATTTCTCTGCCAGCCCGCTTTGGCCTTTTGCTGATCTGGCTCTACCGGCATTCTCTTTCAATGATGCTTGGCCGTAGCTGCCGCTATGCGCCGACCTGCTCTGACTATACCGGGGATGCGATCCGCCGGTATGGGTTATGGGCCGGTGGCTGGGTCGGTTTGTCGCGGATCTTGAGATGCAATCCGTTTGGCGCCTCCGGCTATGACCCGGTGCCGGAGCAATTGCCGGACGAGGCGCGCTGGTATCTCCCATGGCGCTATGGCCACTGGACCAGCGCTCATATGGATGAAGCAACACGGCTGGATTGAAACACGATAACTGAAGAGCGGAGCGATATATATGTTGACGTAGGGTCGTACTGCTGTTTGGCTGGTCCTGAAGCCTTCTGGCAGGAGGAAAAGGGAATGACCGCGCAGGACTTCCACTTTGTGATGATCAAGCCGACTCATTACGATGATGACGGTTATCCGATCCAGTGGCTCCGGTCGGCGATCCCCTCCAATACACTTGCCTGTTTGAATGGCCTTGCCGAAGCGGCCCGCGAAAGGCGTGCGTTGGGGGAGGGCGTTCGCATTCATCTGCACACCTTCGATGAAACCAATACCCGGGTGAAGCCCGCCAAGATTATCAAGATGATCCGGAAGTCCGGAGGCAAGGCGCTCATTGGCCTCGTAGGCGTGCAGTCCAACCAGTTCCCGCGGGCCGTCGATCTGGCGAAGACATTCCTGGCTGCCGGTCTTCAAGTTGCCATCGGTGGGTTCCATGTGTCCGGCTGCATGTCGATGCTAAAGGAAATGCCGGAGGAGATGATTGCCGCCCGGGGGCTTGGCATTTCCTTTTTCGCCGGTGAGGCCGAAGAACTTCGTCTGGATGATGTTTTCCGGGACGCCTACGCCGGCGAGCTAAAGCCGGTCTATAATTTCATGTCGGCGCTGCCATCTCTGGAAGGGGAACCGACGCCGATCCTGCCATCACAGCATATCCAGTTTACGGCTGGCTCCCATTCCAGTTTCGATCTGGGACGTGGTTGTCCGTATCAGTGCTCCTTCTGTACCATCATCAATGTGCAGGGACGCAAAAGCCGCTTCCGTTCAGCAGATGATCTCGAGCGGATTATCCGTGACAACTACGAGCAGGGCATCAACCGGTTCTTCATCACGGACGACAATTTCGCGCGCAACCGCCAGTGGGAGGAGTTCTTCGACCGGTTGATCGTATTGCGTGAAGCCGAAGGCTTCGACATCAAGTTCATCATCCAGGTCGATACGCTCTGCCACCAGATTGAGAATTTCATCCAGAAGGCGACGAGAGCGGGTGTGAATCGGGTGTTCATTGGTCTGGAGAACATCAACCCGGACAATCTGCTGGCGGCGAAAAAGCGGCAGAACAAGATCACCGAATACCGCGACATGCTGCAGGCCTGGCGCGATCATGGTGCGACGACTTACGCGGGGTACATCATCGGTTTCCCAGGCGACACCAAGGAATCCGTCCTGCGCGATGTCGAGATCATCAAGAAGGAACTACCGCTCGATCTTCTGGAATTCTTCTATCTGACTCCGCTACCCGGGTCCGAGGATCACAAGGTGCTTCTGGAAAAAGGCAGCTGGATGGATCCGGATCTCAACAAATACGACCTCAATCACCGCGTCAGCCATCACCCGAAGATGTCGGATCAGGAATGGGAGGAGGCTTATCGGGCGGCCTGGGACAGTTATTACAGTCTCGAACATGTGACGACCGTGTTGCGCCGCGCCGCCGCCCATCCAAGAGGCCGGCCGGGCAACAAGTTGTTCTTGATGATGTGGTTCTATCTCATGGTCCGCTACGAAGGCGTTCACCCGCTGGAGGGCGGTTATTTCCGTATCAAGACCCGCACGGACCGCCGGTCCACGATGCCGGTCGAAAACCCGTTTGTATTCTACACCAAATACCTCGCCGAAATTGCCTATAAACACTGGGGCATGATGTCGACCGTCTTCCGTTTCTACCGGCTCTATAGATCGATCAAGCGGACACCGGACCGGAAGAGCTACACCGACCTGGCGTTAACCCCGGTCGATCACGACAAGGATGGCGAATTGTCGATGATCACACAAACACGCGGTGGTGTGGAGGCCGTGACCAAGGCCAAGCGGGATGCCGCCTTGCGGGCTGCCGGGAAATTGCGGGCCAGCCTGTCTTGAGTTTTACAGGGCGAAGCAGGTTCGTCAGCCGCAACGCTTCAAATTTGGCCATCCTGCAGTTGCGTGGTCCACAACAGTTGCCCCGCGCTGTCAAATCCCTTATGTGATGCCCCTGTTTTAACACAAACGCTTACCTGCCTTGTCTGCAGGAGTGAGCTGGAGATGCGATATGATTCATCTGACTTTCCCCGACAATTCCGTTCGCGATTATGAGGCTGGAACCACTGGCGCCGATGTGGCTGCGGGTATTTCCAAGTCTCTGGCCAAGAAAGCCGTTGCTGTCGCGCTGGATGGGGAGCTGAAAGACCTTTCCGATCCGATTGCCGCCGATGCCGCTATCGAGATCGTGACACGTGACGACCCGCGCGCGCTGGAACTGATCCGCCACGATGCGGCTCACGTGATGGCCGAGGCTGTGCAGGACCTTTGGCCGGGCACCCAGGTCACCATCGGCCCGGTGATCGAGAATGGCTTTTACTACGACTTCAAGCGGATCCATCCGGATACGAAGCAAGACTGGCCATTCACGCCGGAAGATCTGCCGGTGATCGAAAAAAAGATGCGTGAGATTATCGCGCGCGGCGACGCCTTCACCAAGGAAGTCTGGTCGCGGGATGAGGCAAAGGCCTTCTTTGCTGACAAAGGCGAAGACTACAAGGTCGAACTGATTGATGCGATCCCTGACAATCAGGACCTCAAGATCTACAAACAGGGCGATTGGCTGGATCTTTGCCGTGGCCCGCATATGGCCAACACCCGTCAGGTTGGTACCGATTTCAAGCTGATGAAAGTGGCTGGTGCTTATTGGCGCGGCGACAGCAATAATGAAATGCTGACCCGCATCTACGGCACGGCCTGGTCGTCGGAAAAGGAACTCAAGGGCTATCTCCACATGCTGGAGGAAGCCGAGAAGCGCGATCACCGCAAACTCGGCCGGGAAATGGATCTGTTCCACTTCCAGGAAGAAGGCCCTGGCGTTGTCTTTTGGCACGGCAAGGGCTGGAGCCTGTTCCAGAGCCTGGTGTCCTATATGCGCCGCCGGCTGGCTGACGACTATCAGGAAGTCAACGCCCCGCAGGTGCTCGACACTTCGCTGTGGGAGACCTCAGGCCACTGGGGATGGTACAAGGAGAACATGTTCTCCGTTCAATGCGCCGATACGGAAGCGGAAGATACACGTGTCTTCGCGCTGAAGCCGATGAACTGTCCGGGGCATGTGCAGATCTTCAAGCACGGTCTGAAGAGTTACCGCGACCTGCCTCTGCGGCTCTCCGAATTCGGCACGGTGCATCGCTACGAGCCCTCGGGAGCAATGCACGGGCTGATGCGCGTGCGCGGTTTCACCCAGGATGATGCGCACATCTTCTGCACCGAAGACCAGATGGCGGATGAGTGCCTGAAGATTAACGATCTGATCCTGTCGGTCTACAAAGACTTCGGTTTCGAGGAAGTCGTTGTGAAACTGTCGACTCGTCCGGAGAAGCGTGTCGGTTCGGATGAGCTTTGGGATCATGCTGAAGCGGTCATGGGCGAGGTGCTAAAAACCATTGAGGAACAGTCCGAAGGCCGCATCAAGACGGACATCTTGCCCGGTGAGGGCGCGTTCTACGGACCTAAATTCGAATACACCTTGCGCGATGCCATCGGCCGCGAGTGGCAGTGCGGTACGACGCAGGTAGACTTCAATTTGCCGGAACGTTTCGGCGCCTTCTTTGTCGGCAGCGACGGGGAGAAGAAGACACCGGTGATGATCCACAGGGCGATCTGCGGATCGATGGAACGGTTCCTCGGCATTTTGATCGAGAACTTTGCCGGTCACTTCCCGCTCTGGATGTCTCCTCTGCAGGTGGTTGTCGCAACGATCACATCGGAAGCCGATGACTATGGCCGCGAGGTTGCCGCTGAGCTGAAGAAGGCTGGTCTTTCTGTTGAAACGGATTTCCGCAATGAAAAGATCAACTACAAGGTTCGCGAGCATTCATTGGCCAAAGTGCCGGTGATGGTGGTTTGCGGCATGCGTGAAGCGGAAGAGCGGACTGTGAACATTCGCCGTCTCGGTTCCAAGAACCAGACGCCGATGAGCCTGGAAGATGCGGTTGCAGCCTTCAAGGCGGAAGCGCAGGCTCCCGATTTGAAGTGAGTGATCGCCGCTGGCATGTGTTGAAAAGCCCGGCCATCGCGCCGGGCTTTTTGTTTGTTCTTTGCTGTGTAGGTCATTCGGCCGGCGGGATTGCGGCCTCTCCTGCCAAGGCCGCCGCCAAGGAAGGCCGCGCTTCGATCCTCTGCAGATAGCTGGTGATGTGCGGCCAGCGGTTCAGGCGGTTCCGTACTTGGAACCCAGCGCCGGGCAGAGAGGGCAATGGGAAATGAAAGTTCTCTAGGTATCAGGTTAGTTTGTTGTAATCGCAGAACTGGCTGCTGCCACAACTTCAACTTCCCGGTTGTCGCCGGATTCAACCGTGAAGCTGTCGTGGAAGGTCTTGCCGTTGTTGCGGGCAATGACTTCGTAGTCGCCGGCTGCCAGAACGAAATCGGGAAAGGCTCCGCTGGCTTCCACGACCACATCGCCGCCTGGGCTTAGGACTGACCAGGTGGTGTTTGCGATGGCTTCACCGCCCGGTGCGTTCACCAGCTTCAATGTGATGTCCGCGGCCTTGTGGTAGACCGTCGCCTCCGTCAATTTTCCCGGGATGACCTGGATATCGGCCCGAACGACAGCATTGACATCACCGTAGCGGCTGACCACGTGATATGTGTCGGAGTTCAGACGAATGATCGTTCCCGGCTGGACATCGCCCGCAATCAGGTCGCGTTCGCCGCGCTCATTGAACTCTGTGCCGTAAATGTCAAAGCTCAGCGGATCCTCGGACAAAGAGGTGTCATCGTCCAGCGCAGCCTCCAGTTTAATGCCGCCTGCGTTCAGGATGACCATCTTCGATTTGACATCCCGCCCCATGACAATGCGATTGGTCGCCGTGGCACGGCCATAGGCGGTGTGTATGAGATAGGCACCCGGATCGAGCCGGAATTCCGCGTCGCCTCCCTTGGCTGTCGCCACCAGCTCCAGCCGACCCTCATCGTTGGTGGTTTCGCTGTAAATGCGCCAGATCAGACCGTCGTCCAGAGGGGCGCTGTCACGGGTCAGCTTTGCCATCAGATAGAGCGCACCCTGTTCGATCCCGGTCCCAGGAGCCGTGAGGCTCCGGGTCGAAGGGGCGTAGGGTACGAGAGTGTCGGAAAACAGAGGCTCGGGAGCTCTATCCAACAGGTTTTCTATTGGATTTTCCGGCTCAACGGCGGGCATGCTGGGGTCCGGCTTTGGAGCAGGCGGCATTGGCAAGGTTTCAGCCATCGCCTGCGTGGCCACACCAAAGCACATGCATAGCGCTGCAGCAAAACAGCAAATTATATGTGTCGGACTTCTCACGCCGCTTTGCGACCTTCTCTTAATATTGCGTGCCGGGTTCCGTCAGATACACCCGGAATCCCTACAGTATGGCAAGTTAGAGATCATGTCTGTCTTGTGTGCCGCAAAATAAGACAAATTCAAGACATTTTCTCAGAAGTTGACAACTGCCGACAATGATTTACCTCAAAGGGACAACTTAATCCAATCCATATGACAGGCATCTTTCTCATGTCGACATTTGCGCCTCGCCGTCAGGAGGTTCTCGATTTTTTCCTGACCCGCCGTTCGCACCCTTGTGTGACAATGACCGGCCCTGGACCGGGGGACGATGAGCTCAGGGACATTCTGACCGCAGCGGCTCGGGTTCCCGATCACGGCAAATTGGCTCCGTGGCGGTTCATAGTCTACCGGCAGGCTCAAGGAGAGGCGATCGGCCGAAAACTGACCGAAATCCGAGAGGCCCAGGACGGGGCGCTGGACGATGCCCTGCGGACTCAGGAATTGACCCGTTTCACCCGTGCACCGCTTGTGATCGGCGTTGTCAGCACCGCTGCTCCTCATCCGAAGATCCCGGTATGGGAACAGGAACTTTCGGCGGGAGCTGCCTGCATGAGCCTATTGTGTGCAGCCTCGGCGGCGGGATATGCATCCCAGTGGCTCAGCGAGTGGTATTGTTTTGACGAGACAGCGGCCCGTTATCTTGGCTGCGGGCCGGGCGAGCGTTTCGCGGGCTTTATTCATATCGGCACACCATCACAGGCGCCCGTTGAACGGCCCCGCCCGGATTTGGCTGAAATCTGTTCTGACTGGTCGGAGATCTGACGCTTTATGTTTTACGAAACTTCCAAGAATGATCACGGACTGCCTCACAATCCCTTCAAGGCAATCGTCGCGCCCCGGCCGGTCGGCTGGATCTCCACGCTCGATAAGGAGGGGCGGGCTAATCTGGCCCCTTACAGCTTCTTCAACGGCATTGGCGATGTACCGCCCATGGTGATGTTCTCCTCGTCCGGCTTCAAGGATTCTGCAGCCAACATCGAGGAAACCGGCGAGTTCGTTTGCAATATGGCCAGCCATGACCTGCGTGCGGCCATGAACATATCCTCGGCACCCTTGCCCCATGGCGTTTCCGAGTTCGAAAAGGCCGGCCTGGAAATGGCGCCGTCTCGATTGGTCAAGGCGCCCAGGGTTGCGGCTGCTTATACCGCGCTGGAGTGCAAGCATCTCAGGACCATCCGTATGCAGGATCTTGACGGCAATGATACCCAATCCTGGGTGGTCTTTGGCCAAGTGGTTGGTGTTTACATAGATGAATCCGTTCTGGTGAACGGCATATTGGATCTGACGAAGGTCAAGCCTTTGTCACGTCTCGGCTACAAGGACTATGCGGTTATCGAAGAGCTTTTCCAGATGGACCGGCCTTCGTCCTGAGGGTTGAAGGGGAGGGCTGGCCAAAGGCGAGCCTTCTGATTCTCGCGGTTTGGCCTTCTGGCGCTGCAAAGCTCTTTGCCTGGCAAAATTTCCAATGAAAAGGCTGGATAGAATTGAAATTCGCTGGTCAGAGGGGCTGGATCCACGGTGTTAAGGTTTTGTTAACCTTTAGAGCGCGAAAGTTAATGAAACGGTAACAAATTCATCGGGAGTAGGGTTCATGCTGGTTGCTGACACTGCCTCGATCGCGTCTCGGATCGAGCAAGCATTTCAATCTGCAAGCACATCTACAGGTACGTCATTCGACTATCTGGTGAAGACTGCTGCCCGCGAATCATCGTTCAACCCGACGGCAAAAGCCAAAACGTCCAGCGCGACGGGGCTGTTTCAGTTCATTGAGTCGACCTGGCTGGAGACGATGAAGGAAGCGGGGCCAAAACACGGGCTGGATAAGTATTCCGATCAGATTCATAAAACCCGGAGCGGCAAATACAGGGTTTCCGATCCGGCGATGCGCCAGGAGATACTGGACCTCAGGAAAGATCCCGAGATTGCATCTGTCATGGCGGGTGCGCTGACGCAGAAAAATGCAGCCAGTCTTAGCCGCAGGCTCGGCCGCCAGCCGAGCGAAGGTGAGCTCTATATGGCGCATTTTCTCGGTGCCGGCGGGGCAAACCGCCTGATCAGGGCATCTGAAAACAATTCCGATATGCGCGCGGACAAGCTGTTCCCGGCACAGGCAAGAGCCAACAAGTCGATTTTCTACCACAGGAACGGGCAGGCACGGACGACCGCGGAGGTCTATGACGTCATCACGAGCAAGCATAATAGCGTGACGATGATTGCCAGTAAGGTGACGGGTGCGGAGTTGACCGATGTTGCCGCTTTGCCGAATTCCAAACCTGCGGCCGCGGCGACCCAACAGGTGGCCGAAGCGGATGTTCCGACACAGAGAGTGTTCAACGCTTTCCAGGCGACTGAAACTTCGGATCCTTTCAAAGCGTTGTTCCGGACCGAAACTTCGGCCGATGAAAAACCCATGGGCTCGCGGTTTGCCTCAGCCTTTGCTGCGGTCGAACAGGCGCAGAATGTTTTGGCACTGAGCGGGGATACCGCCAAGGTTGCTGTGCAGCAGCTGGCATCCTTGACAGGAGAGGGGCCTTTGGATTTGACCCGCTTCCTGACCTACCGGGTGGATGAAGAACAAAACGACCTCCTGCCACCAGTCTGAACGACAGACCCGGGTTTGATTCTGTCACTGCAGGACCTGTCTGCGCGCGCTTTAGGCCGCTCCTGAAACGGTCGATGTGCCTGCAGCTCCATTGTCAAGTTTATGGTGAACCGAACGTTAAGGCTTTGATGTCACTCTGGCATGAGAGAGTAAGGGCTGTTGTGCGTCGCTATGATCATTCACGATTTTCTGACCTGGGTAGAAACTGCGCCGGATGGGCCGCGTACCGAAGCTGCTGGTGCTCTTGCGAGGGCTTGGCTGCACTCGGATCTGCAAGGCGATGAGCGAAGCGGCGCTGCAGCCGCTCTGACATTTTTGTTGGATGACCCGTGCGAGGATGTTCGCATGGCCCTTGCCCAGAATCTCTGCCGGAGCGAACACGCTCCGCGTCATATCCTTCTCTGCCTGGCTGAGGACAAGCCTGATATTGCGGCTGTCGTTCTCAGCGTTTCGCCGCTTTTCAGTGATGCGGATCTGATCGATGTCCTGGCCGGTTCGGCAAAGGAGCTTCAGGCCGTCATCGCAACACGCATAGGGCTTTCCGCGGCCGTTTCTGCTGCGATTGCCGAGATCGGTTCGGAAGCCGCTTGCCTCAAACTCCTGTGCAACCGGGAAGCTCACCTGGTTCCCTCGAGCCTTATCCGATTGGCGGAGCGGTTCGGCAATGAGAATGCAGATATACGCGAAAACCTTCTAAAGCGTGGGGATTTACCGCTCCAGACGCGGCATGCTCTCCTGCTGTCTCATGCCAGGGCTCTGCGTGCGCAAGCCTTGCTTGAACAAAATCTTTCGCTGTCTGACGGCGACCGGGAAACTGACGACGAACGTCTGTCCGATGCTTCGGACAAGATTGCCTTGCGGCTTGCCGGATCGGCCTCGGAAGCTGAGCTTTACGCGCTTGCCGACTATCTCCGAGGGCATGCCCTGTTGAACACGCGGCTGTTGCTGCGGTCAGTCTGCTGCGGCCGTTTCCGTTTCTTTGCCGTGGCGCTGGCGAATTTGTCCGGGGTTCCGGGAGAACGGGTAACGCGGTCACTGATTGCTGCCCGGCCATCTGCCATCCGTGCGGTCTTGCGCAAGGCTGGGCTTCCGATGCGGTCGCACCAGGCGTTCCTGCTTGCTATTGATATGGCGCGTGAAGGGGGGGCGGATCTTCAGTTTGACTTGCCGCTGGACCAAGCCCGTGAGTTGACCGAGAAACTGCTCGCCGAATTGCAGGATGAAACACTGGGATCGAATGGCGACATTCCGGCCTTCCTCAGGCGGTTCGCTCTGGAAATCGCGCGGCTGGAAGCGAGAGCTTATATTCAATATTCGTCGCAAAAGGCTCTGAGTGCTGCCTGAGCCGATAATGCTCAGAGCCTCACCAGCCAAAGACCATTATCGCTTGTTGAGGTGTGCCAGATAGTCGTCGGTGACTTCCTTGAGGCGGTCAAGCAGGGCTGACCCGGTCTGGTTCTGCTCGTCCTTGGCATTTTCCGCGACCATCGCCCGAATTGCTTCCACATACTGCTCGACAAGTGGCAGGGGCAAGTCCTGTGGGGACGGCACGGTTTCGATAAGGTGGCAGAAGCTGGCCGCCACAGAGCCAACGAGTGGATATCCAAGGGTCAATGCCTGGCCTTTGATATTATGAGCGCATTGATACATCGTATCCAGGCTTTCGCTCGTGAGACCATCGCTCTCGATGACCTCCCATGCAGACATCAGATCCCGGGCTTCATTCGCCATCCAGCCGCCGAAATTCTGAGAAAGTCTGTTCAGCGCTTCTTCGGCGGTTTTCACCGGATCGAATTTTGCCGCTTCCCGCTTACTCAGCATTCGAACCTTCTTGCGAAGGTCCGTTGGTGGCGTGAGAACTTCATACTCGTCATCCTCAAGCGTTTCGGCTGACATCTGTATACCTTTGTTAAATTCCCGATATCACTGGCTGCGGCTGCTACTCATGTTCGAGCGCATGTTCAGCATATCTTGAGCCAGTATTGCCCTGCGGAGCTTAACAGTCCCTTGCTTCCTGGGAACCAAGGCCGCCAGAATAGCTAATAGCGGAACATTTCGGTGAGGATGCGCTCATCCCAGCCGTGATCCGAATCGAACATTATCAGGCCTTCCACCTGACTGTCCTGATGGATGGACACCTTTGTAACATGACGGATTTCGGTGTGGTCGGCAGATGCGCTAACCGGCCGTTTTTTCGAGTCAAGGATGTCAATGTCGACTTCGGCACGGTCCGGCAGGATGGCACCGCGCCAGCGTCTTGGCCGGAAGGCGCTTATCGGGGTCAGGGCCAACAACTGAGCCGACATGGGCAGGATCGGGCCGTGAGCGGACAGATTATAGGCAGTGCTGCCGGCTGGTGTTGCCACCAGCGCGCCGTCGCAGATCAACTCGTCCAGCCGTGCCACACCGTCCACATGAATGCGCAGTTTTGCGGCTTGGCGGGTCTGGCGCAGCAGCGAGACCTCGTTGATCGCCAGCGCCTCCACCTCGGTGCCGATGTCTGTGCGGGCCACCATCCGCAGGGGGTGCAGGTCGACGGCGCGTGCCCTGGCCAGGCGCTCCGGTAAGTCGTCCTCGTCATAGCCGTTCATCAGGAAACCCACCGATCCGCGGTTCATGCCGTAGATGGGCGCCTTGCCGCCGATATGGTCGTGCAGGGTCTGCAACATGAAACCGTCGCCGCCCAGCGCCACGACCGCGTCGGCTTCTTCGGCCGGGGCCTGGCCATAACGCGCGGCAAGGTCGTCGAGCGCCTTCTGGGCGACCGGCGCACGGCTGGCGCGAAAGG